>CBFDAZ010000230.1:0-7779 GCA_965602825.1 uncultured bacterium | reverse complement strand
GCGCCCTTCCGGCAGAAAACTCTGTTTCGGTGTGGGTGCTTGCCGTGAAGCACACCATGCTGCTGATGGCCTCGCCCTGGGACTGCGGATGCAGGCCCGTAAGCGCCTCCCCGCTGGTGTTAGTAGTGGACTGGCAAGCGTGAAGGCTCGGGTCGAGGGGATCGAGGGCACGGCGGGAACGGCGGCCAGAACTGCCGCCACCCTCACCCCCAAACCCCTCTCCCAGCCTCCACCACGCCGCCCCAGCGGGAGAGGGGCGAACGTCAAGCTGACGGCACGACAGAACGCACGGCACCATGGGGATCACGCGTGAAAGAGCACATGGTGCTCGAGCTGCAGTTGGTCGGCGCATGCGCGGCGCGGGATGTCGGCCGGCCCATCGCCGGTCCGGCTGCCCGGCGACCCCTGCCATGGGAGCTTGTCCTCTTCACCCCGGTATGGGGTCGCCCGGCTCGGGGCGGTCTTTGTCAATCAGGGGCCCGCGGCAGAATATGCCGTCATCAATGCGAGCTCGATGGCGCTCAAGGCAGCGATCTACCAGGCGTTCCGGATCATGGTCGGCGATGACCTCGGCACCGGTCTCCTTCTCGATCATGCTGACGATCTCGTCGAGGTGTTCCGTGATGCCGCCCGTGCCGAGAAGCGTCCCAATCAGCTTGGCCTCGTCGAAGGCAATGGCGAATTCGCCGAGGGTGCCGCTACGGCCCCCGGCGGTGATGAGGACGTCACAACTGCGCACCGCGGCGACCTCGCGGCCCATCAGTCCGCTGCCGGTGAAGATGAGTATGTCGTATTCCTCGTGCGGGGACTCGTAGTACTCGACGTGCTCGTAGAGGCACATGGCCGGGGACACGCCAACGATCAGTCCACCGCTCTCGCGGGCGCCGAGCGCCGCCTCGTGCGGCAGTCCCGGGCAGGCGCCGGTGATCATGATGCAATCGCGCTCCGCGATGACTCGGCCGAGCTCGCGGCACTTCGCCGCGATGTCCGGGTCCATCCTCCCGCCGGCCGAACCCATCACTCCGATCGTCGTCTTTCGGTTGTCGAACATGCTGGCTTCTCCTGCGCTGGGTAGTGGTATCCGTGGTGAGTTCTCTGGAAACGGAAGCGAGGCCTTCAAGGGGGGCAATCGTACACGTATGACGAGGCTGGGGGACGGCGAACGGCGGGATTCAGGAGTCAGGATTCAGGAGTCAGAATGACGGCGACGGCTTCCGGCCCGTTTCCCTGTCGAGTCCGGGCATCCCATCGGCTGGGAGAATGGCTGGTGGGTCCACTCTCGTAGGCGGTAGAGCCGCGCCCAGGAGGTTCATGATACGCCGACCGGAGGCTCAGCGCGGACACGTCGCGGGCGCCATGCTGGCGCCCCTACGGGGGAGGCCACCTTTGGGCAATGGGAGGCGGCAGGTCGAGTCGGGGCCAGCGGGGGAACGGCGAACGGCGGGATTCAGGAGTCAGGATTCAGGAGTCAGAATAACGGCTACGGGCTTCGAGGTACGGCTGTCTCCCCCTTGTCTCGCGCGTCGAGCGGGCAACGTCGGGCGCCATGCTGGTGCCCCTACGGGGGAGGCCACCTTTGGGCAATGGGAGGCGGTAGGTCGAGTCGGGGCGAGGGAGGGGACGGCGAACGGCAGGCCGAGCGAACGACCACGACCCCGGGGCCACCGCAAGCCAATCCAGCAGGCAAGGATGCCCTGCGCTCCCAGCAACGGCCCACCTGGTCAGGGAGGCTGCACCCTCCAGGGCGCTCTCACTTGACACCGGGAGGGTCGTTCGGCATACTCTGGTGACCTCAGCCCACCGGGAGGATTTCAGGTAAGATGCCGGATAAGCCGAGAGTTCGTTTTGCGCCATCGCCGACGGGGAGCGTGCACGTCGGCCACGCCCACACGTCGCTCTTCAACTGGCTGTTCGCGCGTCACCATGGCGGCGCGTTCATCCTGCGCATTGAGGACACGGATGAAGTGCGCTCGACGAAGCAGTCGCTGCAGGCGATCTACGATGGGTTGCAGTGGCTGGGCATCGACTGGGACGAGGGGCCGGACGTTGGCGGCCCTCACGGCCCGTACATCCAGTCGGACAGACTGGACATCTACGAGGAGTTCTACCGGAAGCTGCTTGACAGCGGGCGTGCCTACCGGTGCTACTGCACACCAGAGGAGCTCGAGGAGCGGAGGCAGCTCATGCGGGCGCGGGGCCAGGCCCCGCGGTATGATAACCGCTGCCGCGAGCTGACCGAAGAGCAGCGGGCGGAGCTGGAGGCACAGGGGCGGCAGCCCGCCTTGCGGCTCCGCATGAAGGACGTCGGATCGACCGTAGTCCGCGACTTGATCCGGGGCGATGTCCCCCACGACAACTCGTTGATCGGGGATGTCGTTATCCGCAAGACCTCCGGCTATCCGACGTACCACTTTGCGGTGGTCGTGGACGACTACCTGATGGGCATTACGCATGTACTGCGGGCCGAGGAGCACCTGCCGAACACGGTGCCGCACCTTCAGCTCATGGAGGCGCTCGAGATTCCACCGCCCGAATACGCGCATCTGGGGCTGTTGATGGGACACGACCGGACCAAGCTCTCCAGCCGCCACGGCGCCGTCGATCTGGCTGCCTACCGGGAGATGGGCATCTTGCCGCAGGCGATGGTCAACTTCATGGCGCTGCTTGGTTGGTCGACGGGCAGTGACGAAGAGGTGCTCTCAGTCGAGGAGATCGTAGCGCGCTTCGACCTCGACCGCTGCAGCAAGGCGCCCAGCGTGTTCGACATGGAGAAGTGCGAGTGGCTGAACGGACAGCACATCCGCATTGCACCCATGTCCCAGCTCATCGAGATCGCGCACCCGATGCTGGTGAAGGCCGGGCTGATTGAGGAAGACCTCACGGCTGAGAGGCGGGAATGGCTGAAGAAGGTCATCGACCTCATGCGCGACCGGATGCGCACGCTGTCGGCGCTGACCGACTGGGGGGCGTACTTCTTCACCGAGGACTACGAGTACGAGGAGCGGGCGCGGGCGAAGTGGCTGCGGAAGGAGCCCACCCCCGAGACGCTCGAGAAGCTGGCCTCAGCGCTGGGCAGCCTTGACGGATGGGGCATCGACGCCATCGAGGCGGCGGTTCGGGGAGTAGCCGAGGAGATGGGGGTGGGCGGAGGCAAGGCCATCCATCCGTGCCGCGCGGCGGTAACCGGAACGACCGTGGGCCCCAGTCTGTTCCACCTTCTGGAGTTGCTGCCTCAAGAGACCGTCGTGGCCAGGCTGAGTAGAACCGGAGAGCTCTGCAGCGGGGGCGCCTTCCACGAGCCTGGGCCGGGTGCCGAGTCGTGAACGTCTGCGCCAGCATTGCTGTGGCCTCGGTAGACGTCTTCGAGCGCCCAGCGTACACAACGGCAAGTGCTCACGGCGACGAGGGCGGCACCCCACACGTCCACCCCGGAAAGGAAGGCCCGTGATGTCGGCTATCTCGGTTGAGAGATTGAGTGACCTAGCGCCGGAAAGGCGCAGTGACATCGTCGTCCGGTCCATGGCGGATGTCAGCGCGATCTTCGCGGAGATACGAGAGACCGTCCTGGCGGTCCGCGACCGCGGTGATGCGGAGACGATCGACCACTACCGCAAGCTGAAGGACGACATCTCGGCCGCCGATCTGCGTGCCACCGACGAGGAGATCGAAGCTGCCTACGACGCGGTGGCTCCGGAGGTCGTCGAGCACCTGGAGTTTGCAGCCGGGAATATCGTGGCCTTCCACGAGGCCCAGCGCGAGCGGGAGATGTGGTCGATCGAGGTCATGCCCGGCGTCCTGGCGGGGCGCATGGTCCGCCCACTCGACGCAGTCGGCTGCTACGTGCCGGGGCGGGAGGCGACGTATCCGTCGAGCGTGCTCATGACGATCCTGCCGGCGAGGGTGGCCGGTGTCGAAGAGGTCTACGCCTGCACGCCGCCCGACAAGGGCATGGTCGCCAACCCGGCGACGTTGGTGGCGGCCGACATCGCCGGCTGTGATGGAGTCTTCAAGATCGGTGGCCCGTGGGCGGTGGCGAGCATGGCCTATGGCACGGAGACCGTCCCGCAGGTGCACAAGATCGTCGGTCCGGGCAACAAGTTCGTGACCGCGGCGAAGATGGCCGTCTTCGGCATTGTGGATATCGACTCGCCGGCCGGTCCCAGCGAGATCCTCATTCTGGCCGATGGCTCGGCAAATCCCGACTGGCTGGCCATCGACTTCCTGTCCCAGATAGAGCACGATAAGGACGCGGCGGCCGTGCTCGTGACGCCGGATGTGGATCTTGCCGAGGCAGTTGCGGTGAAGATCAACGAGCGGCTGGAGACGGTCCCGAGGGAGGAATTCGTGCTCGCGGCGATGGAATCGAACTCGGCGGTACTCGTCGCCGACTCCATGGAGGACGCGATTGAGTTCACCAACGAGTACGCCGCCGAGCACCTGGAGATCGTGACCGAGGAGCCGATGAGTCTTCTCCCCAGGATCAAGCACGCCGGGTCGATCTTCCTGGGCCCGTACGCACCCGTGCCGGTTGGAGACTATGCGTCGGGCACGAACCACGTCCTGCCGACGGGCCAGTGTGCGCGGATGTTCAGCGGGCTGTCGGTCGATGACTTCGTGAAGAAGCCGACCTTCCAGCTTGTCTCCGAAGAGGGATTGCAGGGGTTGGCGCCGGCGGTGACGGCACTGGCCGAGACGGAGGGGCTGCCGTTGCACGCGGAGACGGTGAGGGTGCGCACTACGAAGTAACTGAGAGGCGGTCTCCCATGGTACGACTGCTCCCACTGCTGGCTGGCGTTGGGTTGCTGAGCTCCGCACCGATCGCTGGTGCGGAGCCGTTGCTTTCGAACGGGGACTTCTCGGCGCTGACCGGGGCGGGTTCGCCCGAGGGCTGGCAGACGCCGGAGGGCCTCGCCGGCCTGGCGAAGGTAGTCGATGATGACGGCCACAGCGGGAGCCACAGCCTGGGCTTCCGATTCGATGAACCCACCGAGGCACCCGCTGTCACGCAGACGGTCGCCTGCGAGCCGAACACCGAGTACGTGCTCTCCGCGTGGATGAAGAGCGATGGGCTTCGTCCAGGCGTCCGGGTCCTCGGGACGGCCGGCGATCGGGAATGGACGCTGGTTGCAGTCGAGTCGGAGGGCGAAACGAGCTGGGGCGGTGCCAGCGCGCGCTTCAACAGCGGCAATCTGGGGGAACTGACTGTGAGCCTTGTCCCGCATGGGCCGGCAGGCGACGGTCAGGTACCGGTTGGCGCCGCGTGGTTTGACGACGTCCAAGTCTTCCCGGCCGCCGAGTACCGCGAGGAAGCCGGAGAGCCAGGAGGCGGATACGCCGGCCCGCCTCCCGGACGGAACCTGGCGCTCGGGAAGCCTCACACGCTCTCGCCAGCCCCGAACTACCGTTACTGTACGGAAGAGGGTGACGCCACCCAGCTCACCGACGGCGAGCACAGCGTCGGCTACTTCTGGGTTCAGGAGGCGACGGTCGGCTGGTCGAACACGAGCAAGGTTGACATTACCATCGACCTTGGCTCGGCTCAGCCGATCAAGGGTTGCTCGTACAACACGGCAGCCGGCGTTGCGGGTGTCGCGTGGCCGGCGCTGGTCTATATACTGGTCAGCGATGATGGCGAGACGTGGCACCCGGCCGGCGATCTGGTTGCTCGGTCCGCGAAGTTCGGCCTGCCCGCAGCGGACAGGTATTCGAGCCATCGCTTCGTCGCTGACGATCTTGCGCTCCACGGTCGCTACTTCCGCCTCCTCATCGCGCCGTCGGGCTCCTATACGTTCTGTGACGAGATCGAGGTCTACGAAGGGCCGGCGGAGTTGATGACCGCGGAGCTTGAGCCGCCAGTTCAGGACCCGGCTGAAGTCGTCCTGAGCGAGCGCGTCGTTGCGAGCGTGCGGCAGCGGCTGTTGAAGGACATCGCCACCTTCCGGCAGGAGGCCGACCAAGCCGGCATCTCCAATGAGACGAAGGCCTGGGCGGAGGACGAGGCCGCTCGTCTGGCGGCTGAGGCCCAGAAGCCGATGGGGCCGTTCGACGTGATGTGGCGGGCTATCCACCCGCTGACGGACACGCACGCGGGAATCTACAGGGCGAGGGCGCGGGTAAAGCGAGAGCTGGGCGCGCCCGAGTTCGCCGTGTGGCAGAAGTGCCGATGGGACATGCTCGATCCGATGGAGCTCCCGGCGGAAGGGGCAAAGGCTCCCGAGCTGTCGGTTGCGATGCTGCAGGGAGAGTATCGGTCCGAGGCGTTCAACCTCACCAACATGGGCGACGAGGAGGCGACGTTCTGGATCTGGATTGACGGCGTGCCGGGCGCTCCGGCACCGACGTACGTGACGGTCCATCAGGTCGAGTGGGTGGAGACGCAGTCAGGCATCCCGGTGGCTGATGCCCTACCCATCGCGCCGGAGGGAGGGAAGATGTCCGCTGTCCGCGTGCCTTCGGGCATGACGCGGCAAGTCTGGCTCACCTTTCACCCGGCCGATCTACCGGCGGGTACACACCAGGGCAGCCTGTCGGTCGTGAGCAATCCGGACATCGGCGGCCCACAGGTCGACGTCGCTGTTCCCCTGCGGCTGCGGGTCTACCCCCGGGAAATGCCGGAGAGGCTGTCGTGCAGCCTGGGGATGTGGGACTACTCCTGCGTCCGAGCGTACGACCTGACAGAGGGGAACGTGGACGAGGCCATCGCGAACATGCTCAGCCACCGCCTCAACACACCGTGGCTTCACGGCGGCTGCGCTCCGTGGCCCAAGGGCTTCGATGCGGACGGGAACCTGACGGAGGAGCTGGACTTCAGCCGGTTCGATGGCTGGCTGGCGGACTGGGCGGACGCAGCGAACTACGCGGCTTTCCTGCACGTCGGTAGCTCGCTGGCCGGTGTGCCGATGACCGATGAGCGCTTCCCCGCTTGCGTGGCGACCTGGATGCACGCGTGGGTGGATCATCTGCGCGAGCTTGACGTGAAGCCGAGCCAGTTGATGCTCTTGCTTGTCGACGAACCCAGTCGGGAAGAGCAAGAGCTCCGGATCATCACCTGGGCGAAGGCGATCGAGGCGGCGGAACCCGAGGTCGTCATCTGGGAAGACCCGGTCCACCGTCAACCGGAGGAAGCGACGTTGCCTGAGGTCTTCGAGGTGAGTGACGTGCTCTGTCCGAACCTCGCGATCTTCGCCTCGGGGTCCGAGGTGTCCCGGCAGTTCTATGCCGATCTGCGGGAGCGAGGGAAGACCCTTTGGTTCTACCAGTGCAGCGGGCCGGCCAAGACCTACGATCCATACTACTACCACCGGCTGCAGCACTGGTACTGCTTCAAGTACGGGGCGGTCGGAAGTGGCTTCTGGGCCTACGGGGATGCGGCTGGCGGCGGGACGTCGTGGAACGAGCTGCGCGCCGGGCGGACCTCGTACACACCCGTGTACATCGATCCCGAGAGCATCACCGACGGCAAGCACATGGAGGCCGTGCGGGAAGGCCTTGAGGATTACGAGACCCTGTGCATGCTCCGCGATCATGCGGACAGGCTGGAAGCTGAAGGCCAGCAACAGCGCGCGGAGAGGGCCAGGACGCTGCTGCGGCAGGCGGTCGACGACGTCTGCGGGGAGGGGTATGAGCCCGGGCAGGTGTCGTGGCTCGTAGACAAAGACCGCGGCGCGGCCGACCGCGCGCGAGAGAGGATACTGGAGGAGCTGGCGCGGGGGTAGTGCGGTGTGTTTACGACGAACGTCGCGGGCAACCCGCTCTTTTGAAAAAGAGCCGGTTTCCCGC
>CBFDAZ010000229.1:0-7791 GCA_965602825.1 uncultured bacterium | reverse complement strand
GGCCTGCGAGCCACGCAAGGCGAACTGGGCGATGGCGCAGAAGAAAAGCCCCTCCGCACGGGGGGGGCTTTCGGGGATCGATCTGGTGCCGACGGCCGGAGTCGAACCGGCATGAGGAATAGGCCTCACCAAGCCAAACCAGGGACAGTGGCACCAACACGGCCTATTGGCAGGCAACTCGCGCGACGCGCGCGTGATCTGAGAGCTGAGCAGAGAAATGGGTGACTGTCCCCAGTTTCCATCGCTGGGGATGGCGCGCCACAGAGATACCCACCGGGCCGGGCGCCTGTTAGCGGCTACGATGGCGGATCCTGGGTTCGAGACGAAGGTGCCGTTCGTAGCGGAGGTGGCCTTCGGCAAGACGTAGGGCGACTGCGAGGTCGTCTGGGAGGCCCTCCGGCCGGACGGGCTGACCGCGGAGGACGAGGAGGCGCTGGTGATCGGTGGGGCTGCACCGTGGTTTCCGTACTTCGAGCAGGGCACGGAGGCGGCGGTCGAGAACGAGGAGCCAGTCACGGCGTAGGCGTCCACCTGTGCGATAGAACAGGGCCCCGGGGTGGTCAGCGCCTCCGGAGCCCCTGGCGCACCGGGGCGGGCAGTATTATATGGAGATTGTGAGATGAACGACATGACGCCGCCCGGGGTCGCGCCGCCCGTCATCGTGTCCGAGGCAAGGCCAGGCACCCGGTGCAGAAATCACGCGCTGTAGTGGCGGGTATCAGGCGGCCTGTGCTATGCTCCCCTGGGTGGGACTTCAGCGGCCAGTCGCTTTGGTCGGTTGTCGACCCCGCCTTGCCTGGCGTCGCCTCAACTCTCTGCGTCGGATAGCTCGAGCCGCCGGCCGCTCTGGACGCGGTTCGCATCAGGAGATCACCCATGCACAACCACGGAACGCGCGGCCAGCTGCGCGGGGAACTGCTCGTAGCTTCCCGTTGCCTTGCTCTCTTCCTGGCAGTCATCGCTCTGTCGGCCTGGTTCTCTCAGCCCCTCAACGGCCAAGATGCCGGCGCCGTCGCTTCGTGGTCCTTCGACGGGGATCTTGCGGACCAGACCGGTCGTGGCAATGACGCATACGCCTTGGCGCCCAGGTTCGTTGACGGGCGTGACGGCTCGGCCCTGGACGCCGAGGAGCCCGGTGCTGCCGTGCCCGACGCACCGGACCTGCGCCTGGCGCCCGGCTTGCGGATCGAGTGCTGGGTGAAGCCAACCGGGACGCACTTCGGTACTCAGTACATTGCGCTCAAGGCGCAGGAGTATATGCTCCGGGTAGACCCACCTGAGGAGGGCGCTCGTTTCTCGTTCTTCGTCTATCTCGACGGCAACTGGGAGCGGCGAGTGCAGTCGGAGATCGCTCCGCGGACCGGGCAGTGGTATCACTTGGTCGCCGGTTGGGACGGGCAGACGTTATCCCTTGAGGTGAATGGCGAGGTCTATCGGCAGCAGCGCACCGGGACTCCGCGCCCCGCGTCTGCGCGGTTGCGGTTCGGTCCGTTCAAGGGCGCCATCGAGGAGGTGCGGCTGGAGAACCCGGATGCCCCGCACACGGAGGAGGCGTTCTGGCCGTTCGAGGGCGACCTCGCCGACGCCTCGGGACACGGTCATGACGGGGCGGCGACCGGTGCGACGTTCGTCCCCGGTCCGGTGGGGCAGGCGCTGGGCTCGCTGGGGCAGCCGGTCCGCGTACCCAGCAGCGCTGACCTGCAGATTGCGCCGGGGTTCCATCTGGACTGCCGCGTCTACTTCGAGACGGTACCCTCCGGCCAGCAGAACATCGTCGCCAAAGAGGGCGAGTTCATGCTGCGTGTGGACCCCCCGCAGGAAGGGAGCGATCTCGCCTTCTTCGTCAACATCGATGGCTGGGAGCCGAGGGTCCGCACTGACAGACCGATCCAGGCGGGGGAATGGTACCGGATCATCGCGCACTGGGATGGGCTGGCACTGACGTTGGAGGTGAACGGAGAGCAGACAGAGGGAATGCGAAGCGGCCTCTGCCGTCCGAGCGACGGCCCCCTGACGATCGGCGGTCCGGGGATGTGGGTCGATGAGGTCCGCATAGAGAACCCCAAACGGCCAGCCGTCCGCGTCGCTCACGTGACTCAGGAGCACGCCATCATGCGGGCCGGCGTCCCTGAGACGCTGACGGCTGTGGTGCAGAACCTGAGTCAGGAAGTCACGGGCGTATCGGCTCGCCTTGACCTGCCCGACGCCATCGACTGTCTCGACGACACGGCCCAGGAACTGGGCACGCTGGCACCGGGCGCTACGAAGACGGTCCAATGGCAGATACTGGCTGACGGGGAAACCAGCGATGCGGCGTCGGTTGAGGTCGCGGCTCTCGACACAGACCCCACGACCTACCGACTGCCTCTGGCGTTCTTCCCCGAGGACGACGAGGCCGCGACGCTACGAGCCCGCATGGACCCACCCAGCGGGGGCGGCAAGACGTACTACATCGACAGCTCGGGAGGCGACAATGCCAATACCGGCCTCTCCGAAGCGCAGCCTTGGAAGGACTTCACGAAGATCAACGGTACGGACCTGGGTCCCGGCGACGCCCTGCTCCTCAAGCGGGGCAGCGTGTTCACCGAGGAGCTGTCGGTCTCTGCGCATGGGACGCCGGACAACTGGGCGGTCATCGGCGCCTACGGAACGGGGCCACGGCCGATCATCCGCCGCAACTGGGACATCGCTGACCGGTGCGTGCTCATCACAAACCCCGACTACCTCCGCGTCAGCAGCCTGGTTGTCTGCTACGCCGGCAAGGGCCTGGTCGCGCACTACTCGCAGTCAGGGCATCGCGGGCTGCTCATCGAGGACTGCATCGCCCACCACATCGAGGGGCTCTACCGGCCGAACGCCAACGGCATCCCCGAATGGCTGGACCGCTCCGGCGCCCGGGGCGATGCGCTGAGCACTTCCGCCGGGTTCGGCCTCTCGGGCGCGCCTGCCGAAGACATCGTGATCCGCGACTGCGAGATGTTCCAGACCTCCTCCGGCTTCTTCGTCGCGGGCGACGGGGTCATCCTCGACCGGCTGTATTGCCACGACAACTACGTGCTGAACACCTCGCCGCACCCCTTCCTCGTCCGCATCCGGCGCTCGTATCTGCAAAACAGCATCTTCGACGCGGCGGGCTACCACGCTTCGGCGGGCACCATGGGCATTATGCTGGGCGACCCGCGGGGCCTCATCATCCGCAACTGCACGTGGCGCAATCAGCCCGACTCCGACTGCCACGACGAAGGTGGCATCGACTTCGAGAACTCCGGCGACGGCTGCCTCATCGATCACTGCACCTTCCAGAATAATGCCGGGGCGGCCATCGAGATGCTGGGGTTGCGCTCTCCGCAGACCCGGAATGTGGAGATCGCCAATTCGCGCTTCATGGCCAACAACACGGCTCTCAAGCTAGGGCCGGCCGAAGTCTTCATCTGGGGGAGAAGCTCGGACCCGAACGTCTGCTGCAGTACCGGCGTGGTCCACGACAACGGCTACGTGCTCCTGCCCGGTGTGGAGTTCTTCGTCAACGAGGCGCCCGAGATGACACATTGGGAGCTCCGCGACAACACCAGCTACGCCACCATCCCTGAGCTTGACACTGCGATGCCCTTCAACGGTCCGCCGGAGGTGGATGCCGGACCGGACGTCCACAGTGACAGGACCAATGTCCGGCTCACGGGGAGCGTCCGTGACGACGGACGCACCGACGCGCTGGAGGTGCGCTGGGAAGTGCTCGAGGGACCCGGCACGGTGACCTTCGAGGACGCGGACTCCCCCGAGACCGATGCCGCCTTCTCCGCACCGGGCGACTATCTGCTACGCCTCGTCGCGGACGACGGCGAGCTGTGGCTGAGCGACATGACAACCGTCCACATCCTGCCGCCGGGGGCGTCGATAGCGAAAGCGTGGGAGTTCAACGAGCCGCTGGACAAGGAGGGCTGGAGCGAGGCCGACCTGGGCACCCAGATCCGCCAGTGGGCGAATCAGGACTGGCCGACAACGTCTCATCCCGTGAGGTACGTCGCCGGCGGCTACTACCTCGTCGCGGTCGAGGACAGCACCAGCGCACACGTGCTATCCGGCGACGACCTGGATGTCGACCTGAGCGGCACCAAGTCCCTGAGGATACGCCTGCAGAACCACACGCCCGCAACCCACATGCGCGTTCGTTTCACCACGGCGGTGAGCCCCGAGTGGCAGGACGCCAACAGCAGGAGCTTCGAGGTCGTCCCGGACGACAACGCTCCGCGGGTCTACACCGTGGACATGGGTGACATCCCCGGATGGTCCGGGCGCCTTCGGCAACTGCGCCTCGATCTGAGCGACGGGGCTGAAGTCACGGGCACATGCCGGATTGACTACATCTGGGTCTGTTCGGGGTGAGGCGGTCGCCAAGTCTCCGTAGACCCTCTTCACCGAACCGAGAGGAACGAACCGTACGGTGCCAAGGTACGACTTCGACCAGATCGTCGACCGCCGGGCGATCAAGGCGATGAAGTGGGATGTCCCGGAAGGCATCATCCCGATGTCTGTGGCGGACACCGAGTTTCTCGCGCCGCCGGAGATCAGTGAGGCGATCAGGGAACGGGCGGCCGTGGCGAGCTACGGGTACTCGGGCATGACGGACGCCGACTACGACGCCGTCCTGGGCTGCATCGGGGCGCATCAGGGCCAAGTGGTCCCTCGTGAGCACCTGCTGTCAACGCCTGGGGTTCTGTACACGATGCGCGTGGTCATGTATGCGCTCACCGAGCCCGGAGATCGGGTGGTCGTCCAGACGCCACTCCACACGCCCTCGATCGGTTCAGCGGGACTCCGCGGACGCATCCCAGTCAAGAACCATCTGAAGCGGCTCCCCGACGGCGGATACACGTTCGATCTCGAGGACTTGGAGCGCTGCTTCAGGGACGGCGCCCGGGTGCTGATGATGTGCGCGCCCCACAACCCGACCGGGCGCGTCTGGACGATGGAGGAGCTGTCGGGCGTGGCCGAGCTGGTCAGGGAGTACGACGCGTGGATCGTGTCGGACGAGATCCACCGTGATATCGTGTACCGCGGGAAACACCATATCCCTATTGCCACCCTTCCGGGGATGGCGGAGCGGGCGATAACCGTCTTCTCCCCCTCAAAGACGTTCAACATGGGCGGATTCCACATCGGCTCCGCGATCATCGCCGACCGCAAGCTGCGGGCCAAGGTCACGCAGGTATTCTACGAATACGGCCATGTGTGCGGGAGGCCGCCGGTCCTGTGCGTCGTGGCCCAGACAGCCGCCTACACGCATGGCGCCGCGTGGCTGGCGGAACTGCTCGAGTACCTCGATGGCAACATCACCCTGGCCCTGGAGTATCTGGAGGGGACACCGCTGGCTGCCTGCCGGCCAGACGGCACGTTCCTCCTGTGGGTGGACTGCGAAGCGCTCGGGATGAACACGGGCGATCTCATGTCGTTCATGCGGGAGAAGGCCCACATCCTGCCCGACCCGGGCCACTACTACGACACCTACGAGATCGATAGGTATGAAGGGCTCCAGCACCACTTCCGGCTGAACGTCGCCATGCCACGCTCGCTCCTCAAACAGGCGATGAATGGCCTCCGGAAAGCGGTGCTGGCGCTCTGATTCACCAGGGAACGCTACACAGGCGGGACGCCCAGCTCCGCGTGGGCTTGTGGATGATCACGATGCGCCGGCCGGAAGAGCAGCCGAAGCGCGATCGACCGACGGTGGCAGTCAAGGGGCAGGTCAAGATCATCGCCCAGTTGAACGCAGGATGTTGGGCGCAGCACTGGCACAGGCCACCACGATCACCGGGGACGTGCCCCACTCAGCCCGGGGATGGACAGGCCCGCACCGGCTCATGATCGCACAGAAGGAGGAAGCCATGCGCAATAGATTGGCCCCAATGATGCTGTTCCTCTGGGGAAGCGTCGTTGTTGCGGCGGTAGAGCCAGGTAAGAACCTCCTGATCAACGGCGCGTTCGAGGCCGAGCAACTCGACTTCCCTATGTTCTGGCAGAAGGGCGGGGGCCACACCGGCTTCAACCCGACCGGCGGGCCGGGCAATACCGGCGCCGTCGTCTTCAGCAACCCCGAGGGGCTCGAGGGAGTCAGGTCCACCTGCCGCCAGCACGACCAGCAGATCATCGCCGGCGAGACGTACAAGATCAGCGCCTACGTCAGTGCCCAGGGCTTCAGGAGCAGTCATTGCGGCGTCATCGTCCACAACAACGGCTGGTACAAAGAGAACGGGATCAGGTCGTTCCCGGAGAACACCGACGGCTGGCAGTACATGGAGCAGACCTTCAAACTGCACGAGAGCAAGGACGGCGTCTACGGGGTGGCCATCTTCGCCATCAACTATGTCGGCGAGATCCAGTTCGCCCAAGTCAAGCTCGAGGCCATCAGCGAGGCCGCGCTGGCCGGTAGCTCGGTCTCGCCCGTCCTGGTCGAGCAGCAGCGTCCCCGGCTCGTAGCCTGGGAGCCACTGCTAAACGAGATTCCTCTGGCCGACCCCAGAATGACCTTCCGCTTCTTCGGCCAGACCGAACGCGCCCACACCGAGTACGACTGCGTCTACACCAACGACGGCGCGACGGTCCGCACCTATCCCCTCACGGGGGAACTGAACAGCGTGGATCTGTCCGGTTTCGACGCGGGCGACCACGACCTTGCTGTCGCCGTCGTCGACCGTGATACGCAGGAGAAGGTGTTCGACGCTGCGCACGTCATCACGTTGACGGAGATCCCCGAAGTGGACGTCTCGGCGCACCGACGGCTGAACAACCTGGTGACCGAGGTGCTGGCGCAGCCGCTGCAAGCAACGGCCGCACCCCAGAGGTTGGGGTTCAGCACGGTCCGTGATGGCTGGGCCTTCATCAAGGTTGAGACTGACGCGGAGGCTCCCCAACTGGGCGTCGTCCTCGGGACTGACGACACCGTCATCGCCGCCGACACGGATCGTCTCGAGGCGTTCCGGGAACTGCCGCGGGGCAAGCACGACCTCGTGGTCAGCGGCGCGGCCTCGGGCGGGAGCATCGTGGTACGGTCGATCGCCGAGATATTCAACTACCCGGCCTGCGCCAACAGCAAGGTCCCGCAGAACGGGAAGTACGACTGGGACTTCTTCGTCAGGCACGTCTTCCCCGCGGTGACCACCTTGAACGGCGGCAGCATCCCTGAGGAGCACCGGCCGGACGTGCGCCGGATGGGGCTGAAGTGGCTGGCCAATGTCGGCACGACCAACCCCAAAGACGCAGCTGACCTCGTTGCGCGAATGTCCGGACACCCCGGCATGACCGCGCCCTGGTACGACGGGTTCACCTGTGACGAGCAGTTCTTCGCCCGTCCGAGCCTGGCGCATTACACAGAGGCGCTACGACTCCTCGAGAACCCGGAGAACCGGCTGATCTACACGTGGATTGTCGGCAAACCCGGATTGCCCGGCCTGCACAACGACTTCATCAGCGCGGCACTGAATGCGTCACGGGGACGGGGCCGCCTCATCTTCGAGGCCTACTGTCACAGCCGTCCCAGCGAGAAGGATGCCGTCAGCTACCTCAGAGATCGCGTCGTCGACACGCTGGAGCGGTTCAACGAGTACTTCCCGAACGCCGGCCCGGGAACGGGGATGCTCTTCGGCAACTTCAACCAGATCCCCATCATCTCCCTGGATGTGAATCCGGAGGTGGACTTCAAGTACTACCTCGACATGCAGCTCAATCTGGTCGCCACTCATCCGGTCTTCCGGGATCTCGGTGTGACCGGGTATTGGGGAAGCTACTACGACGACG
>CBFDAZ010000228.1:0-7808 GCA_965602825.1 uncultured bacterium | reverse complement strand
TTGGGCATGTCGATCAGGTCAAGCACGAATTCCTCCGACCGTCGAGCGTTGGCCAGGGCGTAGAGGGAGTCCGCCATCCAGAAGTTCACCAGGCCATCGTCGCCCACGTACTCCTGCGCCGCGTCCGCCTCGGCCGTATCGAACCGTGCGCCCCGGTTCCACGCGTCCAGGTGCTCGGCATAGACGTCCCAGTCGGAGGATGAGTCGACGAAGGGCCTGACGACCTTGTGGACGAGGGGGTCGCCCTCAATGCCACCCGAGTGGACGATGCTGGTAAGCTGCCCATGGGGTGTGCGGATCACATGCTCGATGACCCGCCATCCCTCGTGCTCCCCGCGGTCGCGTGTGAACTCCTCGTGGCCGTCCGGCAGCTCGGAATGCAGAGCCGGACCGACGCCCTGGAGGTTGAAGATGGCGGACCCGATCAGCCGGTGAGCGTCGCACATTGCGCGCCAGCCGGTCTTGCCGGTCAGAGCGAGGGCGCAGCGGTTCACCAGTTCCCACGTTACCGGGACCTGGTCGGGTCGACCACCCTTGAGCGCCGTCAAGAGTCTCTCTCGCTGAGTCACGTCTTGGCCTCCTGTCCACAGAGCCTGGTGCGCCCGGAACTTCGCCGCGGCACAACGCCTCGCCTTCCGCCCCAGTGCTCCGAAGATTTGGTGGCCGTTCGTGCCGGCGGAACTTCCGCTCCGCTGCCCTGCGCTACGACGAACGAACACCACTAAAAAGGGGACTGTCCTATTTATAAAATAGGACTGTCCTATTTATTTCCATCATCTGGGGGTCCTGCGACGGCGGGATGCACGGCTGCTCGGAAGGTCTGGGAGCCTGGCGAGCAGGGGCGGGAGACCCGGTTAGCGAAAACTGAGGCTGGCAGCATGGCACGCTCACAAACGGTTCGGTCGTCCGGTTGCCGGAAGGTGAGACCGAATGGAGATCCCTGCCCGGTTCATCCGGTTCAGCCCGTCACACAAGGGCGTCAAGAGTGAGGACGGCTGGCTTGAGATCAACCTCCGCGCCATCGACCTCGAGGGCGTGACCAAGATCTACGTCGACCTCTCCGACGTGGCCAGGGTCAAGGAGAAACGAGACGAAGCGGCCTCCGTACTCGACGCCTGGGATGCGGCCTTCGGGAAGCAGGACGAGGAGCAAGACGACAAGGGCTTGTAGTCGGCCCCGTCACGCCGATCCGGCTGCCAGGCGCCCCTCTGAACGGTGGAGTGATCCGAATGAGTCTGCTGGGCATTGACATCGGCAGCGCAGGCACAAAGGGGATCGTGTTCGATCCGCAGGGCAACCAGCTCGCCTCGGCCTACAGCGAGTACCCCGAGGTCTATCCGGGGCCCAACATGATCGAGCTGGAGCCGCCGCGCGTGTGGAACGCTATCCGGGAAGTCATCAGACAGGCCGCGGCGGCCAGTAAGGATGACCCTATCCAGACGCTCTGCATCTCCGCGATCGGCGAATCGTTCACGCCGGTATCAGCCGGTGGCGAATTCCTGCACAATACCATCATCTCGATGGACAACCGCTCGGTCGAGCAGACGGACAGACTGCGTGAGGACGTCGGCGAGTGGGACATCTTCCGCATCACCGGCATGCCGATGCACCCCAGCTTCACGCTCAGCAAGATCATCTGGCTGAGAGACAACCGCCCCGATGTCTTCGAGAAGACGTGGAAGTTCCTACTGTGGCCTGACATTGTCATGCTGAAGCTCGGCCTGGAGCCGCGCCTCGACTACACCCTCGCCGGGCGGACGATGGCGTTCGACACGGTCAACAAGCAGTGGTCCGACCTCATGCTGAACCAGGCCGGTATCTCGCCCGACGAGTTCGCCGAGCCGATCCAGTCGGGCGAGATCGTGGGTGAGATCCCGGACGCCGTCGCCGACGAACTGGGTCTGCCGCACGGGGTCATCCTGGTTGCCGGTGGCCACGATCAACAGATGAACGCGCTCGGGGCCGGCATCGTTCGGCAGGGGCTGGCGGTGGACGGGATGGGCACGGTAGAGTGCATCAGCGTCGCCTTCAACGAGCCTGTCATGACCGAAGAGATGCTCCAGCACAACTACTGCGTCTACCCGCACGTCAAGCCGAACATGTACGCCACCATCGCCTTCACCTACTCGTCCGGCAGCGTGCTCCGCTGGTTCCGCGATAACTTCGCGGTGGCGGAGAAGGCAGAAGCCGAGAAGATAGGCCGCGACGCCTACGAGATCATCCTGGAGAATCTCCCCGAAGGCCCGACCGGGGCGTTCCTGATCCCGTACTTCGTCGGCTCCGGGACGCCGCACCTGGATCCCCTCGCCAAGGGCGCCCTGCTGGGCCTGACCTTGAGCTGCGACCGCAAGGCCGTCGTGAAAGCCATCCTCGAAGGGATGTGCTACGAGCTGAATCTGAACGTCACCACGCTGGGGGAGGCGGGCGTGCCGATCGATTGCCTCCGCGCGACGGGCGGCGGCTCAAAGAGCGCCGAGTGGCTGCAGATAAAGGCCAACATAACGGGTAAGCGCATTGTGACCCTCAACGTGACGGAGACAGGATGCCTGGCGGGGATGATACTCGGCGCGGTCGCCAAGGGGTACTACGGATCGATAGACGAGGCCTGCGAGGCGCTCGTTAAGGAGAAAGCGGAGTTCGGACCCCAGGAGCCGGACCACTCTCGCTACCAGGAGCTATACGCTGTCTACAAGGACATCTGGCCGGCTATTGCGGACCTGATGCATCAGGTGTGAGACGGCAGAAGATAGAATACAGAAGATGGAATACAGAAGAACGGACAACGGCCAATACCAGCCGCCTGCCAGCCTGGTTTGACGGACCACTGGAAGCCGCAAGCGCCTTGCTCGTCCGGTTTCGGGCCGGCACTCTGTCTTCTATCTTCCATCTTCTGTCTTCTGCTGTTCGGGCAGTCTGAACCTCCAGATCGGCAGGTTCATCTCCTCGCCGACGGCCTTCTGGAACTCCCGGAGCAAGTCGGTCCACGGCTCGTCGTAGAAGAGCGTCTCGGGCGTGAACGGGTTCGCGGCGAAGTAGATCGCTTTGCCCTGATCCACCGAACGGCTGACGATTGCCGGGCTGTGGTCCGCGTACGTCGCCAACACCCGCGAGTCCTCATCCAGCACGCGGACGCTGCGGGCGGTGAACTGCCGGCCGAGATCGGCTCGGCGCGGGAAGAGCCGGGCGCGCCTGTCACCGATCATCACGGCGTGTTGGTCCACATTGTCCCCGGTCTCGACCCCGAAGAGCTTCTCTCGCCGGTCGCTGATGTTAGTCCCATCGGGCGCCCACGAGAAGGCCTCCGGATCGCCGCAGACGAGCACGCCGCCGCCGCGGATCCATGCCTCCAGATCGTCGATGAGATCAGGCTCGACGTAGGTTGCCAGCGGCAGGTAGACGATTCCGTAGTCGGACAGGTCACGCAAGCCGCGACGGAGCTGGCGATCGCTGAGGATGTCAAACCAGCAGCCCAGCCTCTCGCCCAGCAAGGCATAGGCGGTGTAGACCTCGTCGGCCGAGGACGTTGGGCCCTCAGCCGCGTGGGCTGTACTGCAGTACAGGATCGCCGTCTTGGTCCCAGTTGGGAACTCGATGGCGTTCATCTCCGAGACCGCCTTGGCGATCTGGAGCATCATCTCCCAGCGAGGCTCGTCGTTGAAGCGCGGCGCATCGGACGCGTAGTAGCAGAGCGACGTTGCCCCACACCGGAGTGCCTGGCTGCACCACTCGAGCAGGTCTTCCGGCGTCATCTCGTAGCCGGCGTAGTCGAAGGTCTGGACGATGATCTCGACCGGCTTGCGGTCGCCGTCGCGCCGAGGCCGCCCGAGGTCCGCCAGCAGCTTGGCGCCGAAGCCGTGGTTGTAGATGCCCCGTCCCCGAGTTCGCTCGGCGCTGGAAGCGTATGGGTCGCCCTCGAGGAGGTCCGCATACTTGGTCATCCGCGAGAAGTCGAAGACGGTGTGCCCGCTCATCAGCCAGAAGTCACAGGGCGCGTACAGCCAGTCTGGATTCGCGCGTTTGACAAGCTCGCATTTCTCCATGGCCGCATCAGCGTAGCGGTCAGCCATCCACCGGTTGAAGGCAATCCAGCAGAACGGATGCTCCTCCGGACGCGCCAGCCACTCGCTGTCGCCCGGCGCGGGCATTCCGTAACGCCCGAAGCCGTACTGCTCGCGCACCTCCGTGTCGCAAGCCCGCATGAACGGGCCGGCAGCCTGCCGCTGCCCGGCGAACACGGGCACCAGTGGCTCGTCGCGGCCCATGATGGCGCGAACGTATGGCCGGTCGCCCACCAGATCGGCCAGCGACCCGATCTCCTCCTTGCAGGCCGCCACGTACTCCGGGTCAACCGGCGACACGAGCGGCCGGGCTCCGCGCTCGTTGACCTCGACCTCATTCAGCACTTCCGCGCCGAGTTTGACCGCCCGGGAAAGGACGCCGCTTGACTCGGCCATGGCGTCAAACAGCAGGCCGTGGCGCTCGTGGAGGTCGCTGAGGAACTCGTCGGTTCGCCAGAAGTGCTCCGGCTTGTCGCCACCCATGACCCCCCACGGTAGCAGCAGGGCCCCCAGGTGACTCTCACCCATCTGTTCGAAGGTGCGGCGCACTTCCCGCTCCCATGCCGAGTCGCTCGTGGTGTCCCGCTCCGCCTTCGGCAAGGCTGAACGAGAGAGGGCGTGAGACCACATGGAGACATGGTACCTGCCGGGGTTGCTCGACAGTAGCTGCTCGAAGAGAGGCGCGTCAGTGCGTACCTCCGTGAGCCCGTCCCAGGTCCCAGCGGCCGCGTCGCCCCACTCGGGCACCGGGACCTCCACGATCGACAGGTCATCAAACCAGACCGCGGCGCCCTCGGCCCCGAGGGTCACCTGGCTCTGCACGGTCTCACGAGTCGGGACCACCGTCTGCTCGAACCCATGCCAGTCCTCATCAGTCGTCACCGGCAGCACAATCTGCCGTGTGCCCGCACTCCCATTCCCCTTGCCGACAGCACACAGACTCAGGCGCACTCTGGCCCGGCGCGTGCCGGGAGAGCAGCGGTAGTTCCCCGACACGCGATAGGCATGCCCGCGGAGCAGGGGAACGTATGCGTAGAGCGCAGCGTGCCCGCCGGGAATACGGATACAGGCCTCTCCGCTGTGCGGTCTGGCTTCGTCCCTGACAATCTCCTCGGCATGTCTCCCCCAGGCGTTCCATGTCTGCTGCGGCGCCTCAAACCCGGGGTTCGGCTGCAAGTTCGGCTCATGCGCCCAGACGGGTGCAGATGCAGCAACCAGGAAGACGGCAAGAAGGCGTGTCCGATCGAGCTTGGGTGTCACTTGGGGTGGCCTCCGCGACGAGGTGAGGAAGCGGCCAGGCTGTTGATGAGTAGGGCTACCCGGTCCACAGGAACCAGGCACGACAGAGGATCTCAGCGGCGACGAGCCCGCCCGCGAAGCTCAGGGCGACCCGGACGCCCGTAGCCCGGAGAGCGCGGCAGTAGCCAACGTAGAGGACGCCTGCTGCCACCGCCGTGAGGACGACCACCCCGATCGCTGCCGGGACGAATGGGGTCAGAGCCGTCCCCGGGGCAGCCAGTACCTCCGCGCCCCCGGCGCCCAAGGCCCGGTCCATGGCCCAGCCCAGGGTGTCTTTGCCTACGAGTACCGCGGCGGCCGCCATAGGCAGTTGGCTGGCGGCGACGGGCAGTATGAAGCTTGCCACTGCGGACCTGCGTCCGGCCATGACGCTGGCTGCCCAGAAGGCCACAGTGGCCAGCACCACAACGCTCAACACGTCACTCAGGATCAAGGTCCACGGCGGGGACGGGTGGGCGAGCGAGAGGGTGATCGGCCCCGTCACGCGGACGCCCTGCATCCCGGCCGCGATCAAGAGCGCCGGAGGCCCGATCACCACGCGGAGGATGGCGGCCAACTTGGGGCGTTCACTTGCCTTCTCAGACATCCGCACCTCCGGGCTTGCTGTCAGTGGAGGCGCGATCGGCGGTGGCCAGCCGCACGGTGATGCTCGTGCCCTCCTCCGGACGCGTATCGACCTCAATCGACCCGTTGTGCTCGTCCTCGACAATGCGCTTGCAGGAGAACAGGCCCAGCCCGGTACCCGCTTCCTTGGTGGTGAAAAGCGGCTCAAAGAGGTGCGGCAGAACCTCGTCGGGGATCCCGGGCCCATTGTCAATGAAGCCGATGGTGACGTCCCCGTTGTCCTCCTCGGTGCGCACCACCAACTCGCCGGTCTTCTCGGGCACGGCCTGGATGGCGTTGAGGGCGATGTTCAGGAACACGCGGTCGAGCTCTCTCGGATCACCCAGGACGTCGGGCAGGTCCGGCGCAAGCTCGCGGGCGACAGCAACGCCCCGATGGTTGGCCTCCGTCTGCACCAGTCCGAGGGTCTGCTCAACAACCTCGTTCACGTCCACCCGTTCCTTCTCAATCGTCGTGGGAGCGGAGAACGAGCGGAGCCGCTCGACAAAGGCCGAGAGTCGCGCGAGCTGGCGTTCGGTGGTTTCCGCTAGCTCCTCGTCCGGGTTGCCGGTCTCCAGGAGCAGCCTGACCAGCGGCATGACCGGAGTGACGATATTGCCCATGTCGTGGGCGATGCTGGCCGAGAGGGCGCCGATGGTCGAGAGCCTCTCGGTAGCCAGGAGCTGCTCCTGGGCGGCCCGCAAGTCGTCGTAGGCCTGGCGCAGGTCGGTATACAGACGGGCGTTCTCCATTGCCACGCCCGCCTGGTTGGCCAGGCCTGTCAGCATCTCCAGATCAGCCTCCGAGAACACGCTCGAACGGCTCGTGGTGTCCAGATAGAGGACGCCGAGGTTGCGGTCACCTCGGTACATGGGTACACAGACCGCCGAGCGGATCTGGAACCCCACCACGCTCTCGACGTCCCTGAAGCGTTGGTCGTGCATTGCGTCACTGGTGACGATCGCGACCCTCTCCGAAAGGGCCTTGTCCACGATGTGGCGACTGATCTGGATGCTCCCCTGGTCGCTGTCGAGCGGCGGCCTTGCCACCCGTGGCACCGGCTCTCCCGTGTCCGGGTCAACCAGCAGCAGGAAGCCCCGATCGGCCTTCATCACCTGCATCACGGTGTCAACCAGGGTCACCAGCACAGTCTGCAGATCGAGGCTGGAGCCCAGGGCGGTGCTCACCAGCTCGAAAGCGTGCAGTCTTCGCCGCAACTCCTCCGCATCGATATGTGTGGCGGCCGGCTCGGGGGGCTCTTGCCCCATCGAGAAGACGATGCTCTCAGCGTCCACCTGCGCCTCAGCCGCTTCCTCCTGCTCGTCGAGCAGGATCACCTGGTTACTGACGTCCTCGATCACACCGGCGTGTGGCTGTGTGCGCTCGAGCTGCAGCCATGTCTGGCCGACCCGGAACTGCGCACCGGGCACCAGGGCCAGCGGCGAGTAGATGCGCGTCGTGCCCACCCACGTACCGTTGCCGGAGTTGCGATCCTCCAGGATGACGCCGTCAGCGGTGAGTCGGATCTGGGCGTGCCAGCGCGATATCCGTGGATCCAGCGGCAGGCACACATCATTCGCGGCATTCCGCCCGATCGTGAGTGTCTCCCGATCGAGGATGAATGAGTGACCGGCCAGATCCCCGCTCAACACCGCGACTTTGTACTCACTGAGGCTTGCCATGGTCAGGGCTCCGGTGGCAATGGAGCATCGGCAGTCTGCTTACTGGAACGCTTGGGCTCGCGGCAGCGTGCCCTTAGACTGTCAGGGATTTCCACTCCCCCCGGCTGAACTTCCACATCGTCAAGAACGATTGTACCCACATTGCAGCCATAATAGCGATCCAGAG
>CBFDAZ010000227.1:0-7840 GCA_965602825.1 uncultured bacterium | reverse complement strand
CCGCAGTAGCCGTACCCGACAACGTGAGTGACCCCAAGATACGCCAGCTCCTCAATGACAGTTGCACAGACCGGCCCGCCGTAGACCCGTTCGACCATCAGCACGTCGCGATTCGCGATCGTCGCCTGGAACTGCTGCGCCGGGTTGATGTGGCTGAGAAGTGGCCTGGCAAGCGGCCGCGCGCCCGCCTTCTCCGTCAGTCCGTGGAACGGACAGAAGGCCACGATCGCGGACTGGCAGGGGTTGTCGGCCGGCGTGACGTCGTTCAGGCCGAGGAACCGGGCCGGCGTGATGATGGGCGCCTCGGGTCGCCTGCCACCGGGCTCCACGTGGATCACCTTCCATCGGACGTCGAGCGTCAGCGCAGATCGATGATCTGGCAGCGGCCCGCGCTCTGAGGGATCTCTACCGTGTGGCCTACGGCGAGCTCGACGGCGACGTCCTCCTTCGTGTCGCCGAAATCCGTCCGCCTCACCAGCAACCGGTCACCCAGCCGGAGGGCCGAGACAACCGACGCGGGCTGGCTGGGCACGTCGAAGGAGAGTGGCTGGCCCTTGTCCAGGAAGTCCTTGTATCCAAGCGAGGCCGCGTAGACCTCCTGGATCAACCGGATCTCCTTGGCTGTCTCCTCCGCGCGGCACCAGTTCATCAGCCCGTCGCAGCCACGCAGCAGCATGTGCCAGATCAGCTCCTGATACCTCTCTTCGCTCATCTGCCTGACATCCGAATCCGGCTCTGATGGCGGCGCTGTTGTGTGCCAGTGCAGCCAGGAGATGACCGGCACGTCCGCCGGCGTGTTCTGGCAGGCGTTCGTCGCCACCAGCAGCATGTTGTAGAACCACCGGTAGTCGGGGTCGTCGAAGTCGTACCAGCCGAACGTTGGGTACCACGTGTAGACGACCGGCATTGCGAAGGTGAAGCCGGTCAAGGGGAACTCCTGGAACCAGGCGCGGTACTTCGCGCGCTGGTCGGCCTGATGCGGCGCACCCTCGACGAACTCCTCGAAGTAATCGTACCAGTACCGGTACCCGTTGTGGGGATAGACGCCGTAGTTGCCGATCAGGGCGCCGGGGAAGTAGGCCTTCACCGTATCGGCGAAGACCTCCCGCTGCATCTCGCAACGGATCGTCCGAAGCACCGTCTGGAACTCAGCGAAGTCGTCGAGGTTGGGGATGCTCTCGCGGCATCGCTTGCAGCGTTTGGAGTGATCCCAGGCGCCGTTCCACTCGACCGGCCCGTCGATCTCCCAATCCAGGTAGATGAAGTCGACGCTCAGGCCCTCGTCCTTGTATGCCTGCAGGTACGGCTCGAACTGGGCCTTGACCGCGGGGTAGCGGAACTTGACGGCAAACGGGCACCCCATCTTGTGTTGCTCGCCGAATGAGCTGTCGAAGAACGGGGTGCCGTCGTCTGCAATGTGTGCCGTCTTCTCGTCGCCGTTGAAGAAACGGTGCATGCAGGCGTTCGCGTTGATGCCGATCTCGAGCCCAAGCTTCTTCTGCAGTCGCGCGAGGCGCAGCGCGGCGGCCAGGCCCTTCTCGGGGTCACCGGGGCTCCAGCGGGCGCTGAGTGCAATACCGCGGGCGTCGAGCTCGCGGAGGAGGCGCTCGGCCTCCGCGTCGTCTTCGGTCGGGAGTCCTTCGAGACCCATCGCCCGTATCGGTAGTCTGTCCCCACGCTCGAAAGTCAGCGGCTCAGTAGCTTCCAGCACAGCGGAGATCTTCTCAGCCAGTCCCATGCGCTTCCCTCCCTGGCAGACAGCCGGCGTTATCACCGCCAGAACGGCAACGACCACAGTTGGTAGTAGCCGCACAGCAATCTCCCCCTTGGCGTGACCCGGACGAGTTCGCGACCGATCGAGGCTACCGCACTGCCGCTCCCTCCCGCTCCAGGACGAGCACGAAGTCGTGGAAGGGCCCCGGCGATGGCGGCGACCACTTCCCTTCCCCGTCGGCCCTGGCCTGACCGGCAGAATGCTCAGCGCCGGTCTGCGGGTTGAAGTAGAAGGCATGGTACTGCACGCCGGGCTCGAGGCGGTTGACTGCCGCCACGCGCACGAAGGCCGGCATGAAGATGACACGCACCTCCCCGGGGATCCCCGCCGCGAAGGGTGCCATGAAGTTGTCTTCGCTCCAGTGCGGATCGACCCACTCTGGGTGTGGCTCGAAGAGCCACCACCGGTAGCGCTCCAGCAGGCGCTTGCCCAGGCCGAGTTGACGGGAGCCGGGCAACTGGGCGGCCTCGTCCCATGGCGTGTCTCCCCACGAGTTGCCGTGCGGTGAGGGCCCAAACGGTGCGTCGTGGCAGTTGACCTGCCAGATTCCGTTGGCACCGTAGGTATGGCCGCAGGCTCCCGAGAGCATGCAGCCCCAGAACACCAGTCGCTGAACATCCTGCCATGCCCAGCCGCCAATGCCCTCGTAGCAGACCTCGGCGTTGAGAACGGGCAGACGCGGCGTTCTGGCGACGGAGGCAGTGATCTGGCGAATGGTGGGGGCGAAGCTGTTCCGGTCGCTGTGACCCGTATGGCACATGTCGAAGTCCACCAGGGCCTCGTCGATCATGTCCCGCGACGACATCCCGCCGCCACCGGGATGCACGGTGAGGACGCGGTTGTACGGGTCGATCTGCCTCAGGTACCGGCCGATCGACTCCCAAGGTGGGCGAGCGAATTCGGCGTACTCCTCCCTCTGCCCCTGGCGATCGCTGAGGTAGTACGGCATGAGCACTTCGCCCGCCAGGCACCAGACAACCGGTAGAGCGCCGTACCGGGCCACGAGATAGCGCCAGTGCTTCTTGAGCACCTCCTCGCCGGCGAACTCCAGGTGGTACCCCCAGCAGCCCACGACGCACGGGACGAGGCCTTTGTCCACCAGCCAGTTCAGACGCAGATCCGCCGCGTCGAAGTAAGCCGGGTTAACTCGGGCGTAGTCCTCCGTCCACGGAAACCCGGCCTCGTTTGCGCCGCGGGGATCAAAGGCAGGCATGTCAGGATACAGGCCCGCTACGATCTGGATGACGGTGAACCCCTTCGCAACGCGATCGGCAGCCAGAGACTGGAAATCCTGCGGCCAACGCAGCCGCTTCACAAGACCCATCCACCACGTATCGCCCAACCAGAAGAAGGGTGTGCCATCCAGATGCTCCAGATGTGTTCTGTCATCCGAGACCCTCAATGGCCCACGCTCAAGCAGAGGGTTGTCGCCTTCGTATTGCGTGACCTCAAGCGTGCCCTCGATGCCGTGCAGATCGGGATCGCGTTCGTCGGAGCAGACCGACCGGTAGGCGTGCGGCCCGACTTCCGGCGAGCTGTAGCGCACGCGCCACGTCTGGTCGCCCGCCCAGTAGGCCGGCACGCGCTGCTCCCGACCACTCGGCGTAGTGAAGACCACGTCCAGCTCGATGTCGTCAAACGGATCGTTGTGCCGTTTCCCCGAACGGAACTCCCACTCAGTCGGGCAGTTCCTGATGGCGTATCTCACGTCAGCCCTCCTCTCGAGGATGTCTCGCATCTCGTCCCTGACATAACCCGCATTCCAGGCCGGCTTGCCCGCGCGTCGGCCGCTTACCCTCGGCCATCGATCGACTCGGTGTACCCAACAGCATCGGCACCCAGCTCAGCCGCGTTCGCCTCATCCGTGTCCACGTGCATGTCCAGCCTGAAGTCGGGGTGGACTCTGACCAGCACGTCACGGAAGGACACACCGCGTCCCCCCTCGACCCGGACCGAGATCAGCGACCGGTCCCGCACCCCAAAGCGCAGGGCGTCCTCCGGGCTCATGTGCACGTGACGCGCCGCGCAGATGACCCCCTGTTGCAGGTCGATGGACGCGGCGCTACCCTCGAGGCGCAGGCCTGGGCTGCCTTTGATGTCCCCGGAGGCCCTGATTGGGGCATCGATGCCAAGCCTGAACTCCTCCGTTCGTGGGATCTCCACCTGCGTCTTGCTGCGGACAGGCCCCAGCACGCGCACCCGCTCGACCACCCCCCGAGGGCCGATCACCGTGACCTGCTCCTCGCAGGCGAATTGCCCGGGCTGCGTCAGCTCAGCGCGGAACGTCAGCTCGTGGCCCGGACCGAAAAGCGCCTCCACATGCTCCTGAGTCAAATGGACATGGTGGGCCGAGATGCCGATCGGGATCGGTAGACGCCTTGACCGGAACAGCGCGGCCAGATCCTCCCGGCCGATCGCGCCGAGCACCTCGCTGGCGACCATCCGGTGACCATCAGCCGGCACCAGTAACACCTTGGCCGGCGAGAGGGGCGGGGAGAGTTCGCCCACACCATCGGGACTCGTCTCCGGCGCCTCGTTCAGCTCCGGGTCGAGGTGGAGGCCGAGGCCCTCGAGACCTGCCAGGGCTCGGAGGCGGAGCGCCCCCCCGGTTGCGCTGTGAGGCCCGGTGATGACCAGGGCATCGATCCCACCCAGTATGGCAACCGAGGCGCCGATGGCCTTCTTGATGGCATGTGCCATCGTTGCCAGGGCCAGGTCGGCCTGCTTGTTGCCCTCCTCCGCGGCCGCACTAAGATCGGTCAGGTCGCCCTGTAAGCCGGACAACGCCCGGATTCCACCACCAACCGTAACGGCGGACTCGACCTCAGACAGTGACATCCCGTGCACGTCGCACAGCCGGAAGACGAGCCGCGGGTCGAGGTCGCCCGTTCCCGTGAGGCCGGGCAGCCCCCCCTGACACGTCGCCCCGCTTGTGACGTCTACAGCTCGGCCCTCCCCGATGGCGCACACCGAAGGCTCGGGGCCGCAATAACAGCTCACGACACGCAGCCGCTCCAAGGCGCGCTCCAGATGGGCCGCTGCCAGGCGAGCAGCCTGATGGTGAGCGACGCCGTTGCAGCCGTACCGGCGGATGCCGTGGTCGCGGTACAGGTCGTATGGCAGCGCGTGGAGGTAGGCGTGAGCGGGCACCGTCTGGAAGAATGCGGTCTCGAAGACAGCGACCTGCTGCACCGTCGGCGCCAGCTTGCGGCACGCCTCAATGGTTTCGACATTGGCCTGGAGTTCGTCCCCGCCGATCGGCAACTCCTGGCGTATCCCATCCAGCACCCGATCATCGATGATCATCGGCTCGCCGAAGCGCTCGCCGCCATGCATGACACGGTGAGCGATCACCGACAGGTCCTCGATCCGTTCCAGGGGCCCGGCCGGCGTCGTGAGGCCGGCCAGTACGGCCTCCACGCCCGCTGCGCGCGTGCCCGGAACTGAGGTCATCGTCTTGCCGCGCAGCTTGCGGATGGTATGGCGGGCTCGCCCCTGCCCAATGCGGTCCACCATCCCCTCCTGGTTGTGCAACTCGCGCTCCACGTCGAAGTACGAGTACCGCACAGTCGTCGACTGGGACTCGATGACGAGCACCCTTGCGGCGGCGGCCGAGGCCGAGATCCGCTCGGGAACGCCTCCCTCGATGGTGGGCGTCGGCTCCTGTCTCTCGTGTGCGGCTTGTGTGGCCCACATCGATCTCAGCCGTTCGGCCACAGTCCTTCCGAGGTGGTGCAACGCCTGGGGGTGAGTGGACAGCGAGGCCGACATCACCTCGTGCGGGATCAGCAAAACCCGACAGCGCGTGACAGCCCTGACGTCGGCAGTGGTCGGCTCGCCACTGATGAGTGACATCTCACCGAAGTAGTCGTAGGCCGTCAGCTCCCCGATGCGCTTCTCACTCCCGCTCTCGTCACGGCTGACCGCCTCCACCCGGCCCTCGAGGATGATGCCCAGGAACCGCCCTGGCTGGCCACCCGGGATGATCACCTCGCCGGGCTCGAACGCGCGGACCTCACTGGCGTCACAGATCCGCTCGAGGGCATCGGGCGTGAAGTCAACGAACAGCTCATGCTCCGAAAGCAACCGGGCAAGCTCCAAGCAGCTACCTCCTTCGGTCTATGCTCGGGCAATCCGCCTGCCGACAACGTTAGCCGCCGGGCGAAGCGGGACATCGAGTATCTTGCCGCACAGGCAAGTGTCGGCCTGCCGGATGAGCGGAGCCGGGCCTCCCGCGCCATGCGGAGAGTCGGTCGTTCGCCCGAGAACCCCCATATCCCTGCCTGCGCCGGTGGCGCACCGCGGCCGATAGCAGCTCGAAAACGGAGCCGCAGAAGAGGCCACGCGCAACGGGATTCCGGCCCTTCTGCGGCGCATTCCGCGGGGCCGGGCCGTAGTTTGACTTTGGCTATACCCTATGTTACAATCACCTCGGCCTTGGCCCGGTGGCCGTTGTTTGAGCCGCCAAGGGGCCTTGATGCCTGCCGCTGGCAAACGCACGATGACTGCGGTGTCGGGGGTAGCCACTCCCGGCACTTAGTGTCTCATAGGGTTGGTTTCGGGCCCTGGAAACGAGTGTCGGTAACGGCCTTTCGGCACACATGCCGGAACAGAACACTGACCCTCAGGCCTCCCGGCGAGGCGAGGTGGTTGGTTATGACCCAAATGTTCATCCACAAAGTAGCGCTTGACCCCCAAGGACGCGCGCTGGTGTTCCTCAGCGACGCCGAGAATCGGCGGATGCTGCCGATATGGATCGGCCTCTTCGAGGCCCAGGCGATCGTCAGCCAGATGCGCGAGACCAAGTCCCCGCGCCCGATGACTCACGATCTACTGAAGTCGGCGATTGAGGCCGCGGGCTATCGGGTCGCGAAGGTACGCGTGACGAAGCTGGAGGAGAAGACCTTCTACGCGGCGCTCGATCTGACGAACGACTCGGGCAGTGTCGAGGTGGATGCGCGTCCCAGTGACGCCATCGCGCTGGCCCTGCGAGCCGAGGCGCCGATCTACGTGGCGGACGAGGTCCTCGATGAGGCGGAGATCCCCACGGAGAAGGCTGACGCGGAGGAAATGGAGACCTTCAGACGCCTGATGGAATCGGTGTCGGTGGACGATCTGCGGTCGGAGGACGGGGGGACGTTAGATCTCGATTTCGGGCCGGAGACAGACAGCGGCGCCACCGACGAGCCGCAGGAAGACCAGGAGGATTAGCGCGTGACACGCTCTTCGAAGCTCGTTCTCGGCCTGTTCCTGGTCCTCCTGGCCGCGGTGCTTATCCTGCGCACGTTCGGCGTCTATACGGATTTCCTGTGGTTCGGCGAGCTCGGCCAGATCGACGTCATCAAGACGATGTGGGCTACGCGCCTGAAGCTGGCCATTGTGGTGGGGGTGCTCTGGTTTGCCTGGCTCTTCCTGCACCTGCGCATCGCGCGCCGCCTGGTGCCGAAGGACTTGACGATCCTCGGACAGAGGTTGCTGCCGGATGCCGAACGAGCGATCATCGATCAGCACATCGACAAGGTGCTGTTCGCCTTTGGCCTCATCGTGGCGGTGGTCGCCGGCCTCGCGGCCAGCGCGCAGTGGCTGGACTGGCTCAAGTTCCTGAACGGCGTCGACTTCGGCAAGCAGGACCCGCTCTTCGGTTTGGACGTCTCCTTCTACGTGTTCCGACTCCCGTTCCTGCTCTACGTGTGGAAGACCGCCTTCTATGCCGCGGTGATCGGCTTCATTGTCGCCACGCTGGTGCACCTGTACAATGAATCGATCCGCGTCCACGGGACACAAGTCTTCGCGACAAGCGCCGCTCGCCTCCACTGCTTGAGCCTGCTGGCGCTCGCATTCATCCTCAAGGGCGTCGGCTACTACCTGGCCAAGTACACACTACTCTTCGCACCGGGTGGCGCCGTGCCCGGAGGGCCCGGCTACTCGGCCGTCAACTACCGATTGCCGGTGTTCGACGTGCAGTGGATCGCCTGTATCGTCGCGGCCATCATCTGCCTCGCGACCATCCGGCTGCGCAACCTCCGCATCCCGGCCTTCGCTCTGGTCGGGGTAATCCTCGTGGCT
>CBFDAZ010000226.1:0-7842 GCA_965602825.1 uncultured bacterium | reverse complement strand
ACCGGGAAGCTCGGGCCGGGCTCGAACGGCTTGCTCCGGTGGGCGACCGGCCGTGAGCCCCGTAGGAAGAGACCACACCGCACATCCTCCTGCTGACCGTTGACCTGGAGGCTGAGCGAATGCTCGCCGGCCGGCACGGCCGCCAGGAACCATTGCCAGTCCTCGTCCGGATCGGCCTGCGCGGCGTAGAAGGCGCCCCGCGAGCCCGTCTCGCGGAGTGCCAGGGGCTCCCCGTCAACTGTCACCGAGCAGACGGGCGGCGCCCCGCCTGGCGGGCCCTCGACAAGCAGGCAGAGTTCGGACGCTGTCTCCGTGTTGAGCTTCCCGGAGGCCATGTAGGTTAGCATCTCGTCGGCATCGCCGTTGGGGGAGGTCCACGACGGCCCGTAGGCCGGCCGATCCCCTTCGTAGATCACACGCTCGAAGGCCGGTCCGGCCTCCGCGTGCCACGCAACCTCCACGCCGGGCGGCGGCTCCGGTGCCCGGTGGTCCTTCCCGCTGGGGACCACCTCCAGCACGGCCGACTCGTACGGGCCCAGCCGGACCGGTGGCAGCACCGACTCGGCTTTAGCCCGGCAAAGCACCTCGCGTCGTGGGTACAGCGCCCGAAGCTCGCGCGCCGCGGGCGACGGCGGCTCGGGCAGTCGGATGTCCGCCGCCTCCATCCACGGGTTCCGAGCGAAGTAGAGCTGTCGCTCGGGCGAGAGGTACGCGTATCCGTAGGCCTCGCGCTGCCCCGGGTCGCCGCCGAAGACAACTGGGTTCTGCAGCAGATCCCGGCTGGCACGGGCCCACCGGACGAGGTCCGCGAAGAAGCGCCACTCGTCAGCGTCCATGAACCGGGGGCTGATGTATGTTGACAGGAACCAGTGTCCGCGGGCGATGGCCATCACCGCGTGATTGTAGAAGTCGCCGGGGCACTGCACGATGATGTCGAAGCACTCGAGCGCCGAACTCGGCATCCAGAAGGCATCGCGGCCGCTGAGATTGGCGATATCGCGGGCTGTCGTCATCGACTCGATCCACTCGGGCGACGGGCACCGGCCCCGCGGGCTGTCGTCCCCGAACGGCCCGATCACGAACGGCGTGTGCATCAGCCACCACGGGCTGGGGTAGTAGCCCAGGCAGGTGGGCTCGAGGGCGATGTCGGGGTCCTGCTCGCGGAGCGCCCGGAACACATCGGCCAGGCCCTCGGCGATCGGCTGGAACGACTCGAAGCCGGGGCGGTGGCCGTGGGTCTCAACGGGACAAGGCCAGGCGAGGCCGTCGAACTTGACATGTCCGAGGTGTGCTTCGCGTGCGTGCCGCAGGACGGCTCGCCGGAAGGCCGTCTGGTAGCGTCCACCCACGGCGAGGCAGGCGAAGCGGCCGATATGCGATCCGGGGGCCACCTCGTACCCGGCCTCCTCGAGCCAGGCGTTGTCGAGGGCAGGTGGGTAGAGGCTGCTCGGCGAGACCCAGAGGCCGGGACGACAACCCATCTCCGCCAGGGCCTCCCTGATCCGGTCGAATCCCTCCGGGTAGCCCTGGCGGTCAACCTGCCAGACCGAGTGGGGGTCGGACCAGCCCAGGTCCATGGCGTACGAGTCGAAGAAGAAGCCGGTGCGGTCGAAGAGGCCTTGCTTCAGCTCGGCGATGTTGGCCAGGACGTCGCCTTCGGACGACGGTACGCGCATGGTCCACCAGTTGTTGTAGTGGATGTGCATGTCGCGCGGCTTCACCCGGACCGTGTCGAGGTAGCGGAGAAACGCCCTCCGGACGGCCTCCTCGCCCTGTGCCACGTCGGCGTCGGACGCCGAACCGAACACCGCCGCCGGGACTTCGGACCAGTCGGGGCCGATCCGGATGTACGAGTGTTGGGCGATATGGAGCGTATCCCCGTCCACCTGACACAGGGCTGAGGGATGCTCGACGCCGGCGAAGATGCGGTCCCCGACGATGGGAGAGGACACGTGTCCCGGCCCGATGCGCTGGAGCGCCTGCCCGGGCAGCCGGATCTCGAGGAGTCCCACGCGCTGCACTGTGAACGAATCTCCCGTGCCCCGCAAGCGCGTGCGGATTCGCAGCGTCCGACCATCCTCGCCGAAGCTGAAGGTTTGCTGTACGGTGACCGGGGCCTCCGACAGGTTCGCCGTCAAGACGACCGCGGGCCGCCCGGCGACGGTCGCCCTCTCCAGCGACTCAAAGCCCCGCTCGCCCAGGTTGACCCGACGCCCATCCGGAGTCTGCAGACTGAACAGCGGCCCATCCACAGCCCAGGTCTTCTCGGCGCTGGAATCGCGGTAGCCAGACCAGCGATAGCCACCCTCGCGCCGCTCAAAGAGCGCCTCGACGCCGTCATCGCTCTGCAAGATGCCAACCTCGGCCTCGCCGGCCTGCTGACAGTGTGCCAGGCCCACGGAAGCCAGAGGGCCGACCAACGTGAGAGCTGTCCCGAGCGTCTTCGTCAATGGCCTGCACTCCTGTCTCATCAGACCCAGGCCGCGATACCCACGGTGAAGATCAGCGACCCGTTCCACATCACGGCGGCCTGGCACGCAGTTCGCCTACACAACGGCTGCGGCAGACACCAGGGCCAACACGTACGACGCCGCGTCGGCCCTAAGCTACCTTTCCCCCGTGCTCCGTGCCCTTCCTGCGTTCCGCCGGCCCCCGGCAGCGCACCATCGACGACACCGTCCCGGCCAGCCGACACGACAGGTGTCCGAAGTACACATCAGGAAGGGGCTTGCCGAGCGTGACAGCAGGCGAGGTGTCACATGGCAGACTGGGTCCGTATCGGAGGCGCGTGCGTGATGACCGCGGTTATGTGCCTGGCATCGATCGCCAGTGCAGCGACGCTTGGCGAGATGAGGCTTCACGGTACCTTCGAGTGCGTCGGCGTCATCGCGGAGCTGGAGGGAACGCTGGAGGAAGACCAACATGCCATGCTCGCCTTCCGGGAGCCCGGTGGGGCGTGGCGCCAGGCCCACGCGGCGGTGGCCATCGAGGACGGCAAGATCGCCGGCAGTATCTTCGGCCTGTCGCCTGACACCTCCTACGAGGTGCGTCTGCAGCTCGGCGACGCCACGGTCCTCGGCAGCGTTCGCACGCGAAGCGAAGCAGTCCCCACGGGAGGCGGCCGGACGATCCATGTCGCCGCCGGCACGGCCGGGCCGGCAGATGGATCGGCGGGAAGCCCGTTCGGCACGATCGGGGAGGCCGTCCGGAACGCAGGCCCGGGCGACACGGTGCTCGTCCATGCGGGCGTGTACCGCGAGACCGTAGTGGTGGATCGCTCGGGCTCTGAGTTGAGCTACCTGACCCTCCGCGGCGAGCCCGGCGCTGTGCTGGACGGCTCCGACGAGGCCTTCGACGTGGGCACCGTCCGATGGGAGCGGGCCCCGGCACGGGATGGCATCTACGTGGCTGAAGCGCCCTTCGAGACGAGCTACGCCGCCCGGGGCCAGGAGCGCCTCTACCACTTCCCGAGCCTGGATGAGTTGGCCAATGAGGACGAGGAGTCAATCGAGGGCGGTTGGTGGCGGGACGGGGACGCGGGCAAGCTCTACCTCAAGCTGGCCGACGGCCGCGACCCGACCGGTGAATCGCTGCAGGTCGGGCGCATAAGGGTAGGGATCGAGATCCGCCCGGAAGTCCACCATGTGCTGGTCGAGGGCTTCGAGGTGCGCAACTTCGGCGGCGAGCGCTGGGGCGCCGGGATCGATGTGCGCGACGCCGCGCACTGCGTGCTGCGCGGCAACCGGATCGTCCACTGCCCGACCGGGATCCGCGTGCGAGGGGCTGCAGGCCACGACACGCTCGTCGAGGACAACGAATGCACCCAGCACAACCCTCACCTCTGGCCGTGGGAACGCGTCAAGAGCACCGACCACGAGAACTCGGGCATCTCGACGACCGAAGGGTACGGCACCATCGTGCGCCGCAACCGCATCCACGCCTACTTCAACGGGATCATCGCCTCGATGTGGGGCGACCTGGCGAACCCGGCGCACAATGAGAACGTGGACACCTACGACAACGAGATCTGGGACATCGGCGATGACTGCGTCGAGCCCGAGGGCACGTGCACGAACACGCGGTACTTCCGCAACACCATGCGCGACTGCCTGGTTGGGGTCTCGCTCGCGCCGATCACGCGCGGCCCGTGCTGGGTGATCCGCAACACCGTGTTCGACATGCACTCCACGTGGCTGAAGGTGTCCTCCGACACCAGCGGGCCGTGTCTCCTCTATCACAACACCGCGGTCACGCGGCGGCCTGACTGCAACGCGATGAACGTGTCGGGTCCGTGGTCGAACATGACCTTCAGGAACAACATCGTTGTTGGCACGCGGTATGTCTTCGAGGACATGCGCTCCCTGGAGGGCATCACGTGGGACTATGACCTGATCCACACCTCAAGGCCCGACGGCGGCCCGATTGTGAAATGGAAGAACACCCGCTACCAGACCATCGAGGACCTGCGCGCGGCCGTCGGGTTTGAGGAGCACGGCAAGTTCGGCGACCCGCTGTTCGTGTCCGCAGGCGAAGGCGACCTGCGGCTCACGGAGGGCAGCCCGGCAATCGGCATGGCCCTGCCGCTGCCCAACATCAACGACGAGCACCGTGGGGCCGGGCCGGATGCCGGGGCGTTCGAGTTCGGCGGCTAATCCGGTCTGAACTCGTCCTGGTAGAGGCCGATCTCCGGGAACGGGATCGGTCGGAACCCTCCACCCTTCGCCAACGGCGCATCGGCTTTCAGCTCGAAGTTCAGGTTGCTCTCGTCCACGAAGCCCGGATCGTGGACGATGATGAGGTTGTCCATGAGGTCCTGAATGCCCCGGTCGCGGGCCAGGAAGCCGCCGCAGTTGTAGACCACGTTCCGCCAGACGTTGTTGACGCCCTCATTCTCCTCGAGGTGCGCCAGTGCCGGGTAGCGCGTGCTGTACGGAGGGTTGGCGATGTCCACGCTCTCCTTCCCACTCTTGACGACGCCGGGATTGTTCAGCACCTGCTTCCAACGCTCCGGCCCCCAGCCCGAGAAGCTGACCGCGTACCTGCAATCCACGAAGAGGTTGCTCTCGACGATGTTCTCTTTGCCGCCATGAATCTGCACGCCGCCGAACTGGGCGGTCGAGCAGCGGTAGAACACGTTCCCGTAGACCAGCACCTCACAGATGGCGTCGTCGAGGCGAATCCCGGCCTGCCCGCAGGGGCGCTCGTTGCCGATGTCATGCCAGAAGTTGTGGCGAATCACGACGCCGCGGTAGGTCGGATTGCCCCACATGTCGAGGCCGCCCTGGTCATCGGTCTCGCGCACGACGTCGTAGATCTCGTTGAACTCGATGACGTGGTCATTGCCCTCGATGCGCATCCCATGGCCCGGCGATCCGTGCACGAGGTTGTGGGCGAACCGGTTGCCGACGCCGTCGGTCCAGAAGGCCGGCGTGTAGGTGCGGCAGACGCGGGAGAAGTCGTGGATGTGGCAGTTCTCCACGACATGGCCGCCCGGGGTGAGGGTCTTCCGGTCGCCGCCCTTGACCCAGGTTCCGTTCCGTCCCAGCGTGTGGATGTCACAGCTCAGCACCCGGTGGTCGGAGCCGCCGTCGATCTGCACGCCCGTTCCGCCCAGTTGCCTGAGCGTGCAGCCCGCGAGGAGACAGTGCTGACCGCCGGTGATGGTGATGCCGTCGCTGCGGCCAAGTTCGAAGGTCAGCCCCTCCAGGGCGACCCACGACGCGCCCTCGATCTCCACAAACGGCGCGGGAAGCATCGAGAGCTGCACGTCGGCCCCCGCAGGATCGGAGGGTGGGAACAGGTAGAGGATGCCGCTCTCCCGGTCCAGGTACCACTCGCCAGGCTGGTCGATCTCTTCGAGCAGGTTGAAGGCGTAGTACGGTGCGTCCTGAACGATCTCGCCGTAGGAGGTCGGGGCGGTGCGCATCTGGCGCGCCTCGGTGTCGATCGACGCCACCCGCAACGTGTCGTCGGCCCACAGGTGGCGCCAGAAGCCGAACAGCCAGATGTCCTTCGCTTGCGACCACCGACTCGGCCGGTCACCCTTGTACTCGAACACGGCCTCCCGGGCCGGCCCCCCGGAGCCGGGGTCGATGACCTTGCCGGTGGTCAGGAAGCCCTCATTCGGCCATCGCGCCGGCTGCATCGGCTCGCCGTCGAAGAACACCTCCAGCACCGGGCCCGGCGGCCGCCCCATGCCGCGTGGCAGGAGCTCTCCGTAGGCCGTGATCCCCTGGGCTCTCAGATCGGCCTGCGTGACCTGCGCCCGCGACTCCTCGGGCAGTCGCGCCAGGATGGCGGGGTCGGTGACGGCCGCAAAGCCGTTGACCGGCGCGCCGCCCGTGAACCGGACGCTGCCCTTCTGGGCCGCTCGGTAGACGACCGGCCGCTCTTCGGTGCCTGAGTCCTGGGCTTCCAGCCTCAGCGTCTCTGTGGCCTGGTACGTGCCCGGCAGCACGTTCACCGCCACTCCGCCGGGGGGCAGGGCGCCCAGCGCGCGGATGGCGTCGCGGGCCTGCTGGAGGGTGGGGAAGGGCTGGTCCCTGGTGCCCGGGCCTTTGTTTCTGCCCTGCGGCCCCACGAATAGCTCGAGGCCGGGCTTCGGCCATTGGGCGATCTCCACGCGCGACCACAACGGGTTGCGGGCCGAGAGCCCGGCCGCGAGTCGCTCCACCTCCCGCAGGCACTCGCCAGCTTCCCAGATGTGGGAGGCGGGGGCGCCGTCTATGTCGCGGACCGCCTCGTAGGCGGACCGTGCCTGCCCCCACTTCTGCTGCCCCACGTGGGTGCGCGCGAGGCAGAGCTGCGCCAGGCTCCGGTACTGTGCCGGCACGTCACCCAGCGCCAGCACCGCCGCGTAGTGCTGCCTCGCTCCTTGCGGATCACCCGATTGCGCTGCCGTGTGGCCGGCCTGCAGCAAGGCGTTGGCCTTCTCACGAGGTGTCAGCTCCGGCATGCCAATGGCCTCCTCGAACTGCGCCTGTGCTTCATCGGACAGGCCTTCCCGGGCCAGGCTCCGGGCCAGGTTCAGGCGTAACTGAACGACCTCCCGGGCCGGCATGTTGCCCGACTCCTCCAGCAACATCCGGTAGATATGGCTCGGCGCGTCGGCCGCCTCGGCCGCCAGTTGCCGCAGGGGAGCCAGAGCGAGGGCCCGCGTGCTGTCGGTCAGGCCCGGATCGCCGAGCAGCGCGGTCAGCGTGTCAAGGGCCGGCTGGATTCTCCGGTCTTCGAGCCAGGTCTGCGCCAGGCGCAGCCGAGCCAGAGCGGCCAGGTCGGGCGGCACGTCGGTAAGCTCCGCAATCGCTCCGAAGGCCTCCGCCGCCTCGGCACGATCGCCGGCCCGCAGCGCTCGGGTGCCCTCGGCAAGGCGCTCGGCGACAGCCTCACTGGGCGGCGCGTAGAAGAAGGCGTGGCGCAGGGCATCCGTGTCGGACAGGGCGCGATCATACGCTCTTACTTCGTCCACATCCAGCTTCGCCGATCCCCAGCCATAGCCGGCGAAGCCGATGCGGAACTGCAGGCCCGCAGCCGGTGGCGTGTAGTCGCCCGCGTACTCGCCCTCGGCCGCCAGCAGGCCATCGACGTAGATGCGGGTCTGCCTGCCGTCCCAGGTCGCCGCCAGGTGGTGCCAGATGCCGTCCGCAACCTGGCCCGTGCGGATGCCGAAGGAGCTCGATGGCTGCGGCCGTCCTACCTCGAAGCCGACGACCTTGTCGGGCCACGCCATCGTCACCCGCCAGCCATCCCAGTAGCCGATACCCAGTGACAAGAGTGTGCCGCCCATCGGCAGGGCGTCGCCCCGGATGGAGCCCGGTCCGCGCGTCCGCAGCCACACCTCGA
>CBFDAZ010000225.1:0-7850 GCA_965602825.1 uncultured bacterium | reverse complement strand
AATGACGAGGCACAGACTACTGGGATCTGGTGGCCGTCCAGCTCCAGTCCGGGGTTCGTCGGGGTGGATTACCTGCACGACGGCGACCGCAGCAAGGGTGAGCTGACCGTCCGGTATGTGGCGAAGGTCGAGAAGCCCGGCCTCTACGATGTGGGTGTCAGCTACACCGCCCACGCCAATCGCGCCGGGAACGTCCCGATCCGCATCCGTCACGCCGAGGGCGAGGTGGTCGTCGAGGTCAACCAGCAGCAGCCACCGGAGACGGCTCCATTCCACACGGTCGGACAGTACCCGTTCGCCCCGGATGCACCGGCGGAGATCGAGATCGGCAACGCGGGCACCGCTGGCTTCGTCATCGCCGACGGCGTCCGGCTGCGATACCAGCAGGTGGGAGAACGCTGGCCTCCCCCGTAGGGGCGCCATTCATGGCGCCCGCCGTCGTCAGCGCGATAGATACCACGTTCAGCGATGACGACCACGGCAACGGCCTGCGGGCGTGATGGATCACGCCCCTACGAGGGCAACACAAACCTGTGTTGGGGCTTGCGAGATCGAGTGTCGTGGCGTGACGTGGTCCGCGCAGGCGCTGAACCCGGCCCTACGTAAGGACCTCCAGCACCAAGTATCGGCCTCCCCCGTAGGGGCATGGTGCCCGGCCGTTGCTCGACGCGTATGCCCCTACTCCTCCAGCTCAGGATACAGCAGCTTGTGGATCTCCGGGTCGTTCATGTTCTCCAGCGTCACCAGTACCACGCCGGTGTCGATCCGCTTCGGCACATCTTCGCCCCGGATTGCGTCGACCGCAGTCTTCACGCCCTCGTAGCCCATCTTGAACGGGTCCTGCACGACGAGAGCCTGGATGACGCCATCCTTGAGGGCCCGTATCTCGGCGTCGGCCGCGTCAAAGGCCACCAGCTTCACCTTGCCCGTCAATTTGCGCTGCTGAATCGCCCGGGCGGCGCCAATGGCGCCGGGCTCGTTCGCGGCGAAGATGCCCTTCAGGTCCGGGTTGCTGGTCAGCATGTTCTCGGCCTTCTTGAGCGCATCCTCCGCCGAGCTCTGCGAGTAGAGCGTGCTGACAATGGTGATCTTCGGGTAGCGGGCAATGGCCTTGCGGAAGCCCTCCTCCCGCATATCGGAGGTGGCGGCGCCCTTGATGAAGGGGATGAGCCCGACCTCACCCTCCTCGCCGATCAGTTCTGCCAGCTTCTCCCCGGCCTGTTCGGCGCCCTTGACATTGTCCGTCGCCACGAACGAGAGCGCATCGTCGCTGGCGATCCCCGAGTCGATGGTGATGACCGGAATCCCCGCGTCGATGGCTTGCTTGACCGGCGGGATGAGCGCCTTCGCATCGCAGGCGGCCATCACCAGGGCATCCACCTTGGCGTTGGTAAAGTCCTCGATGATGGCGATCTGGCCCGCGCGATCCGTCTCCTTGGCCGGTCCGTTCCACAGGATCTCAGCGCCAAACTCCTCGCCCGCCGCGACCGCACCGGCCTGGACCGTCCTCCAGAAGTTGTGGGTCGTGCCCTTGGGCACCACGGCGATGCGGTAACTCGGCTCCGGCGCGGGAGTCGTCGGGCCGGTTGCTCCGGGACCGGTGGGCCCGGCAGGCTCCGGTGGACCGGCCTTCGGCGGACAGCCGCACAGTACGACCACGAAGGCGAGCAGGATGACAGACCAAGGGGTACGCATCATGGGGGCCTCCCTATCTCGGTCATGGAGAGCAGTCAGAACGCAAACCTCATTCGCGGCGCCGTCACGTTCGACCCTCGCGGTGTCGGAAGCGATCCACCAGCACGGCGACGATGATGACCGCGCCGATCACCACCGCCTGCCAGTACGGCTCGACGTTGTTCAGGTCGCAGCCGTTCCGCAGGATGGCCATGATGAAGGCGCCGATCATCGTGCCCGTGATGGTCCCGATGCCCCCCATCAGGCTCGCCCCGCCGATCACGACGGCGGCGATGGCATCGAGCTCGTACCCCATGCCGGCGGTTGGGTCGCCGATCGACAGGCGGGCAGCCCCGACGACGCCGGCCAGGCCGCACAGCGCGCCACAGATCACGAAGACCAACGTCATGTATGCCCGCACATTCACCCCGGACAGGCGCGCCGCCTCGAGGTTCGAACCCATCGCATAGCAGTAGCGGCCCATCCTGGTGTAGCGCAGCACGAAGTGAGACACAGCCGCGACGCCCAGAAGCACCAGGACGGGTACCGGGAGCAGGCCCTGCAGAAGCCGTTCGTGCCCGAAGCGGGTGAACGCTTCCGGCAGGACGTCGGTGGCCTGGGCCTGCGTCGGTATCTGCGCTGCGCCGCGACAGATCCCCATCATGCCCAGGGTGACGATGAACGAGGGCAGGCGAGCCCACGTCACGAGGACTCCGTTCACCAGTCCGCAAAGGGCCCCGATGCCGATGCCGGCCGCGACGCTCAACGAGGGCGGGAAGTCGGCCAACAGCAGGAGGGCGGTGACCATGCCTGCCAGCGCCAGAACCGAGCCAACCGAGAGGTCGATCCCTCCAGCCACGATCACGAAGGTCTCGCCGATCGCCAGGATGGCAACGACCGCGATCTGCACCCCCACGGTGATCAGGTTGTCGCGGGTCAGGAAGCCGGTCGTGGTCAGGCTGAAGAAACCGAACAGCAGGACCAGCCCTGCAGCTGGCGCCAGGGTCGTCAGCACGGTCCCCGCCACCCGCCTGACGTCGCCGAGCCCGGTCTTCTGCGGCTGTCCGGTAGCGTCAGAGTCAGGTGTCATCTCGCCTCACGCACTGGCGTGGCGCGGGCCTCTCCCGATCTGTCTCGCAGTCGGGGCCAGCCCGCGGCCGTTCCCGGGAGCGCAGACGCCTGCCGAAGACATCCCGACGCGGCCTCCCACTCGTCCGTAGGTCGGAGCGTGCCTGACCCCTCCGGGGCGGTATGCCGCCCGGTGCAGAGCGCCGGTTCAGGGACCGGCTCCGACACCGTCGCTAGTCGATCACACCCGGCACGCCGCCCCTAATGAGGATCTCCCTCAACTCCTCGCGCTCCTCGGCCGTCACGGGCTGTGTTGGCGGGAACGGCGGCCCTCCCGCTCGCCCGACCAGCTCCGCCGCCGCCTTCTTCGGCGCGGCCTCCCCGCCCGTCTTGGCGCCGATCCGCCCTCTGAACTCATAGAACGGCCAGCTCAGCTTCTCCAGGTAGGCCGGCACCTCCCGGTACTCGCCCCGTTCCAGCATCGCCCACAGCTCAAGGTCATGCTGCGGCCAGAAATCGCCCGTGTTCGAGACGAATCCCGTCGCCCCCATCACGTGCGCCTGCACGTGCATCCCCTGGTTGTCGATCATCGCGACCTGGTCGGCGCACTTCCGGTAGCCGTGCAGGTAGTCGTGGATGTGCGGTGAGGACCACTTCGCCCCCACCACGTTGTCGATCTCCACCAGCCTGACGAGCATGTCCGAGGTCACGTTCAGCGCGGTCCACCACGTGTTGTAGGCCAGGATGCCGATCTTGATAGCGGATGCGACATCGTCGTAGAACCGAAGCACATCCTCCTCCGTGTGGTTGTCGTACAGGCACGGAGGCCCGAGCTGAATGCCGAGGGCCCCGGCATCCTGGGCTTGCTTGGCCAGGTCGATGCAGATGGCTGTGCCATTGTCCTGCACGCCGGCGATGATCTGCGCCCGGCCGTCCGCCGTCTCAACCGCAGCCGCGATGCACTTCCGGCGCTGCTCGGCCGTCAGGAAAGGCAGCTCCCCGCCGCCGCCGCAGACGAGCAGGACGCCTTTCCCTGTGACAATGCCATCCTCGACGGCGCGGGCGATGTTGCTCTTCAGCCCCTCGTAGTCAACGCTGCAGTCCTCGTTACATGGGGTGACAGCGGGTACAACGACGCCTTTCAGCACCAACTGCTCGGCTAGACTCACCGTTCATGCGCCTCCTTCAGCCGTCCGGTGGACGGAGTCTGCCCTTCGCGGGCCGGCCGTGTTACCAGCCGTCGCGTTGCACTCAGCACAACGGCCACGTTCTTCGACACCGCCCTCGCCGCAACCTTGCAGCCGGGCGATCGGCCGGGCAGGCCAGCGTCACGCGGTCGGGGGATTGAGCGCTTGGACTTGCACCTCACCCGGATCGAGCGGCCCCGGAGCGGTCACCTGCAGGATCGCCGGTTCGCCCGGCAGCACGTGCACGTAGTTGTCGGACGCCTGGACGCCATCCACCGGGAAGACGAGGTGCACGAAGTACGCCAGCACCTCCGACGAGAGAGTGACCTCATACGAGTCGCCACCCGTCTGCTCCCACTCGGCCCCGATGGTCGCCGGCCGCAGCGGAACGTCCTTCAGCTCGACCGGGAAGAGCACGTTGTCCGGGATACCGTCGGCCTCGGGTGCGCTGAAGATCAGCGGTTCAGGTTCTTCGGGCCAGCCGGTGCCGAGTTCGCCCACCTGCCACGAGGCCACCAGCGTCGAGCTGTTCGGCGGCAGATCGGCCTGGACACCGTGACTGCGCCGCACGGTCCCATCGAGCTCGACCTGCCGCGCCAGCACATCCACGGTCCGCCTCGCCAACGTATCGTTGACCCCGTATAGCAGCACTTCCCCGTCCCGCAGTTCGGGCGACAGGATGACCGGCGCCATAGCCCGCTTGACGTAGTAGTACGAGGCCTTGGGGTTGAGGTAGTAGTCAATACAACTCCAACTGATCCCCGGCCAGCAGTCGTGGAGCTGCCAGAAGAGCGCGCCGCTGCAGTGGAACATGCAGCGCCGATAGTGCTCGATCCCAAACCGCAGCCCCTCAGCCTGAGCCAGCATGGACTTGAGGACGTAGTCCTCCAGGCTCGTCGGCTCGCCGATGTGGGCCGCCATCATGCGGACCTTCCGGGTGTTGTCCGGGTCCTTGATGCGATACAGGAACTGCTCGGAGTCGTAGTCCAGTTCTTCAGCCGGCACGTGGCGGCTCAGGGTGCGCAGCACGGGCGACCCGTGGATCCCGAACTCCGAGCAGAACCGGCAATCGTCCTCGGCGTAGTGGCGGAACGAGACATCTTCCGGCGTCCTCCCGCCCGGCAGCTGCTGCCCGAACCGGCGCGGCACCGGCAGGCCCGCCCAGACCTTCCAGTTGTGTCGGTCTCCCTCGCGCTCCGAGTTGTGGTCGCTGCCGCCGTACGGACTGCTCGGCCAATAGAGGCGGGTCGGGTCGAGCCGGGCGCACACGGATGGCAGGATCTCATGGTAGATCCGTCGCCCATAGAAGGGCGCGCCGGGATCGGCCGCATGCTGCATGTCGTCGATCCAGTCGTTCTCGTTGTTTCCGCACCACAGGGCAATAGACGGGCGATTCCGGAGCCGTCGCACCACGGAGTCAGCCTCCGCTTCCACCATCTCCCTGAACTCCGGGTCGTCATCGGGGTACGCCGCGCACGAGAACATAAAGTCCTGCCAGACCATGACGCCCAGCTCATCGCAGGCGTCGTAGAACGCGTCGTGCTCGTAGACGCCGCCGCCCCAGATCCTGAGCATGTTCATGTTGGCCTCGCGCGCCATCTCGACCAGGCGATGGTAGCGCTCCGGCGGCGCGGCTCCGATGAAGCTATCGACGGGAATCCAGTCGGCGCCTTTGCAGAAGATCGGGACGCCGTTCACGTGCACGGTGAAGCTCTTGCCGGCGCCGTCCGGGTCGGGCGCCTGGACAACCTCGACCGTCCGCAGGCCCGTCCGCACCGTCGCCTCGTCCAGCGCGCCGTCTCCGTTCCGCAGGGCGAAGTGCGCTGTGTGCAGGGCCGGCTCTCCGTGGCTGTGCGGCCACCACAGGCGCGGCTCGGGTACGATCAGTCGCGTCTCGGCCCGGGCCCCGACGACCTGGGCGGCGCCTTCGAAGCTCCTGTCCCCATCTTCCAGCCGCACGTGAAGCCGCACGCCCTCACTGCAGTTTCCCTCTATCTCCGAGCCAACCACCACAACCGCGCCCTCGTCACTGATCGCGTGGCAGCGGACATACGGACTGCGGAGGCGGCAGTCCGGCTTCCTCCGCAAGCTCACGCCGCGCCAGATTCCCACGGTTGCCAGCCGCGGCCCCCAATCCCAGCCGAAGTTCATCTGCGCTTTGCGGACCCACGGGCGGTGCGAGTAGAACGCCGACCAGAGGTGGTCTGCCTGGCGCGTCTCCGCGACGGCAGTGGTTGGGTCGAAGCGAATGGCGATCACGTTCGTCTCGCCCGGACGCAGGTGCGCTCCCACCTCGAAGGCGTGGCTGATGAGCATGTTCCCGGCGCTGCCGACCGGCTCGCCGTTCAACCAGATGGTCGCATAGGTATCGAGCCCCTCGAAGAGAAGCTCTGCCGGGCCGTCCAGCTCCGGTGGGCACTCGAAGCTCAGGCGATACCACCACTCCTTGCCTTCGACCCACTGGCATTCCTCGACATTCATGCCGTCGAAGGGCTCGGGCAGCTCGCCCGCCGCAACCAGCGCCCGGTGGACATCCCCCGGTACCGAGACGGGCAGCCAATCATCGTCCGAGAACCCAGGCTGCTCAGCGCCCGCCCCCGCGCCTTCGCCGGGACCGTACCCTTTCAGCTGCCAGACGCCATTCAGATCCAGCATGGCTCTTCTCTCCCTGTCGTTCGTGGCGCCGGAGCTCCAGCTCCGGCACTCTCCTGTATTCACCGTTCCCGGCCGCTTCCCCGCAGTCGAGCCATGGTCCTGCAGGCAGGAAGGAGCACGCAACAGGTAACAGCAACAGCAACGGGCAGGCAGGAGAAGGAGATGTCTCGCTGTCGAGTCGCCGTGGCGTCGGTGGGTTGGATCAGGGGCGAAGCCCGAGGTTGTTGGCTTGGTCTACGGGTTGGGTATGGGAGACCACGTGTCCCGTGTGGCTGAGTGTGTCGTCTCGTCCGTCCTTGAAGTGGCCTTACCACTCGACCAACGACTAACGACGCATGGCCTGTACTGGGCCGGGTGAAATGAGACTCGGGTAGGTTTGGTCTCCTGGGTTAGAATGAGAGCGAAGGAGGCCTTGAGGGAGATGGGACAGCATACCTATTGCAGCTTCCACCGATTGCTCGCCACGGTAGGTGCCCCCGGGGTCGGGCGGGAACACGCTCTCATCCGGGAGCCGCCCAGTGCACGACAAGGAATGAGTACCGTGTCCCCCGAGTCGGCGAATGTTACCGATGGCCGAACTCGAGCCGCGCACACTCGCTGAAATGGAAGGCATCGTCGGGCACGGTGTAAGAGACACCCGTACAGCGGAAGGACCCCTCCGGCGCCACGTCCCTTAGCTCATCCATGAGTGTCTCGGTTCGTTCGGCTGAGATGAACTCGGCGATCGTCATGTGCGCCGAGAATGGGTACCGTCGGTCCGGCGCGCCTGCGAAGAGCGAGGCGGCTTCGAGCGCAGCCCGCAGGGCGTCCAGTTCAGCCTGGGGCTCGATCGCCAGGCACACGCCGGGGTGCGGCAGGTAGTTCGTCAGCGGACCGTAGTGGATCGTGAACGGTTCGATGTTGGAGGCGATCGACTGAAGCTCGCCCCAGTGGGCATCCTCCATAGGCCGTGGAAGGGGAACCGTGAGGCTAATATGGGTGTCGCAGATGGCCTGGCCTCGAGGGTCGTAGATGGCCCGAAGTGCGTTGACCTGTGTGGTTGGTGGGTCTGGTGGCAGAATCAGGAGGACCCCGTACCGGTACTCACGCTGCCAGTCCTCCCATTGCGTAATGTCCGCGGCGTAGTCTGTCATGACTCCCAGCCTCCGTTCAGTGGCGCCGCCCGTGTAAGTGATTACGCCGGAGAAGGCTGACCGACTTCCCTGACCACGAGAGAACGCCTCGACTTGCTCCACAACACACGGCCACCTGACCCATTCCCGCTTG
>CBFDAZ010000224.1:0-7851 GCA_965602825.1 uncultured bacterium | reverse complement strand
GCCAAGGTGACTCGCCCCTCCCGTGTGAGCTTCGGGCCACGGACGACAGATCGCCTGCTCCGTTCGACTCCCCGAGGTGCAGGACCTCCGATGGGTATACCTCCGCAGAAGCCCATCCGCCCCAGAACCCCCGGATGCCCGGCTACTCAGCGCCAGTGAGGCTGCACCCCAACACCCCCGTCACCCACGCCCTCAAGTATACGAGCGGTCGGCCCGCCGGCAACTGCGGCAACGGGTCCCGCCCGACTTCTCTACCAGTTCACGACCTTCGGCGGAGCAAGCTCAAGTGTTAGTGATGCGAATGGCTCCCGGGGGCACGGTCAGACCACGGACGCAGTGGGTAACATCCGGTCAGCGGAGACGGCCATCGAGGTAGAGGGCAGGCACACAGGAAGACGAGAGCGTACGAGGCAGACTCCCAGAGCAGACGAGCGAGGTGGCGAACGGCTTCCCAGGCAGTAGTCAGCGTGTGCATGCTGGGAACGTCTGCTTGCCACCGCTGGCGCCTGAGTCCTCCTCAAGCCCGGGATTCAGGGGCGGATGGACTTTCTCGGGGGGACCCCGTCACCCGCCTCGCTCTGTCACCGCGATTAGTACGCGGGTCGCCGAGGAGCAACCCCGGCGACCCGTGGTGACGTCTCAGTTCCGCGAGGGGAAGAGCCCCTGCAGGGCGATGATGAAGTTCACCGCCAGGAAGGGCGGCATGTTCTCCTGGTCCTGGCCGCCCGGAGCGACATTCTCCTTGTTGGCCTGTGTGGGCAGAGGCGTGCTCCTCTCACCCCGTCCGCCGCGGACGCCGCCGGCTGTGCGGATCTCCTTGCTGGGTAGCGCCACGGTCTCCTTGCCCCCGGATTCACCAAGTCTTCGATTCGTCCGCCCCGGCCCGTCGCCCGGATGGATCGGCACCCGACCTCGCAGGTCGGGCAGCCCGAACGTGGTCCGGCCGTCGCCGCCGTAGGTTGTCCCCAGCAGCGAGAAGAGCGCAGCGTTCTGCGCGACGCTCAGCAACTGGCCGTCGCAGAACGCCCAGCCTCGCGGGGCGAAGTTGCCGCCAAACATCTTGATCTCGGCGATGAATGGTTCAGCCATTTCGTGTGCCTCCTCGCGTGCTTCGCGGTCTCACGGCGTCTCGTCCGGCAACAGGCGGTTGAAGACCGCCTCATAGAGCAGCCCTTCCGCGTCGCTGCCCACCGGGACCAGGAACAGTGCGAACTCACCCATGTCCTCGTGCTCCAGCCGGTGGGTCCCCTGGGTCAGCGACGTCTCCGCCGGGCCCCGGAAGACGATTGCGAACTGCTCGCTGTGCGGCGACGTCTGCAGATCCGACACCTCAGTCAGTTTGATATCGAGCGTCTTTCCATCGTCTGGAAGAAGGCGGAAGGTTGCCCCGAGCTTCTCCGCGAACGTCGAGTGGTTCAGTTCCCCAGGCACGTTGCCGGCCTCCACTCCATGCACTCATGTATCCCATTCTCGCCAATCGCCGTGAACCCCAGGCGCCTGTAGAGTCCAACCGCGCGACTAGCGGTGTCCACGTGAAGGCGGATCGGCTTGCCGGTCTCCTCGGCCTCGGCCGTCAGCTCGCGGATCAGCGATGTCCCAATGCCCTGGCTGCGGCTACCGGGCAGAAGAGCGATGTCGACCAGCCTGACCTCATCGTCAGTGCGCGCGATCATGATGCGCCCGATCGGTCGACCGTCGCGCAAGATGATGCGGTCATCGGCGCTGGCGAAGTCAAGTGCATGGCATCGGCGCCGCGCCTCGAACTGCATCATCAGGAACGCTTCTTGCTGAACCTGCCCCCATCCCAAGCCGGCCAACTCGTCGCTCCGAGTACTGCTGTATAGGGCGAACAGGAAGTCACGATCAGCATCGGTTGCCGCCCTGTGTGTAACAGGGACCTTTGTGTCGGCTGACAGGTCGCTCATCGGATGCACCTAACTAGATCAGGCCCGCAGGTACGGGTTCAGCCAACCGGTCTTCATCGCAACCCGGATCGGCTCGACTCGATGGTCTGTGGGAGTGATGGACTCCAACTCCCCCAAAACCACATTGCTCAGCAAGCCGCATCGAGACTGCACCTCGCGCAGGTACAGCGGCGTTCTGCCGCAGCCCGTGGCAGCATCTACAGTGAATGTTCCGCGCGGGCTGCTGAATTCGGCAGTGGCCAGACCCTCGCGCAGCCCACCACGCCTGGCGCAGGCGCCTTGCGCGATCCAGTGGGCCATGTCATAGCCGAGTACGGCGAAGCCGTCAGGCGCACGGCCGGTCGCCTGTCGGTAGACGTCGACGAAGTCCTGGTTCCGCGGTGTCGGCAGGCCGATCGCCCACGGCGAGCAGCTCCTGACCCCCATCGCGGCCTCGCCAAGGGTTGGCAGGATAGCCTCGTCAACCATGAAGCCGGATGCCACCAAGGGGACCCGGCGCTGCAGACCAGAGCCCGCGTACGCTTGCAGGAAATCTACGCCGGACGAGCCGCTATACAGTGCGTAGACGAGATCCGGCCGCGCGGCCTCGATGCTGTCGATAACGCCGCCGAGGTCGCTCGGGTCAGTAGGGACACCGGACACGACGGTGTCGGCAACATGTCCGCCGGCGCTCTCGATCCCCAGACGGAAGGCATAGGGTGCATCGTACCCGCTCTCGTAGAACGAGGACGCGACGACGGCGCGACGGCCGAGGTTTCGGCCCGCCCACTGCCCCATGGCCCAACTGGCTTGCCAGGTGCCCAGCGAGTTGTGGAACACATAGGGGCTCTCGTCCTCAGGCCTAACCACATCCGCCCCACCGTCACCGACGACTAGGCAGGTGCGCGTCTCTTCGAGCAGATCTCTCAACTGCGCGGAGACGCTCGGGCCCACGATGCCCACAACAACGTCAACGCGATCTTCGGATATCAGCTTGCGAAGGCGCTCGAGGGCCAAGACGGGCCCCGCGCCTATCCTCTCGGCTAGCAGTTCGCCGGCGATGCCCTCAGCCTCGGCGAGCCCCAGTCGGAGCCCTGTCATCAGGCTTGCCTCCGATGAAGAGCCGACCTCGGGCCCTGGCGTCAACACACCGACACGCAGAGCGACGGCGCTCGCAGGCGCCCTGGCAGGAGAGCCCCATAAGTGGGCGGCCGCCGACAGTCCCATTCCAGCGGTGGCTAACCCCCCGGCGGTCAGACCGAGCGTCTTCAGGAACCGCCGCCTACTCGGCGCTGGTAAGAGGGAGTCGTGGTCGCTCATGGCTTGATCTCCTTTGGGCGCGGGGCAGACCGGTCCCGGCCTGCGTGATTGTCCTCGGGGACCTCGGAAGCACTAACACCAGCCTCTTTCCTCGCGGCTCCCGAACCGACCTGTTACAGGCCCGTCTCATCCTGCTGCCACAGACTTGGGAACGCAGGTGCGACGCAATCACCGGTCCGGACGGTGGGAGGATGGTCTGGGTGCCTCCGGGTCACTTCATGATGCGCGTGGGGTCCCAGAACTAATCTGCGAGACTCCAGAAGCCCTAGCCCGCATCATTCAGGATGCACCGGCGGCCCCAGCAGCCAACACCAGCGGGGAGGCCGTTGTCGACCTGCATCCGTAGTCCCATGGTGGGCTCATCCGAAGGGCAGTGTGCTTTCCCGCAAGCACCGACACCGAAACAGAGTTTTCTGCCGGAAGGGCGCGGGAAACCGGCTCTTTTTCAAAAGAGCGGGTTGCCCGCGACGTTCGTCGTGAATAAGCCGGGCTAGACCGCGGGGACGTTCTCCTGCATCGGGCCCGCGTGGGAGGCAGATCCTGAGAAATGGCTCCATGATGCCCGGGTCAACCTCTACGGGAGTTTCCTCTGCTGTTGCGTGGTCGTGAAGGGCATGGTCGAACGCGGGAGCGGGTATGTGATCAACGTCGCGACGACCGGCGGCCTCAACGACCCACACCCCTGGTGGCTCGCACAGACTCCACCCGCCCCAGGCCTCCGGGCTTTCAGCCTACCGAATCTCAGTGGCGCCAGTCTCCAACACCTTCGTCACCCACGCCCTTGGGCCTGCGAGGCGACGCGTGACGGAGCGTGCTCAGTTGACAGGGCAACAGCGGCAACGAGTTCCGCGCAACTTCTGCTCACCAGCCCACGGCAACGGGCGGAGCCAGCTCAAGTGTTACGGGATCGGATGGCTCCCGGGGTTGCCGTCGGACCGGGGACGCGGTGGGTCACATCGAGGGGGATGGGGCGTCCAACCGTCGCCACGCCACAGATCCCAGGCTGGATGGACTTGTTGCGGGGGACAGGGGGACGCAAAGACAGTGTACATGGCGCGGTTCACCGGGCGCCGCCCGCTTCCTCTGTCCCGATCACTGTCTCCGTTCTCTCCGCCGTCTGCGCTGTTCACACCTCGGGCGGGACCAAAGGTAGGTCCAGCCATGCCAGGCCGATGCTGTTCCTCACGTTGTCGATGCTGTCGCCACCCGGGCCGTCGTAGAGCACGCCAAGGCGAGAGCCATACTGCGCCACCGCCGCCATGCCAATGCTCCTCTTCGACCATGTGCAGTTGTCGCCATCGATGACAACGGCCTTGTTCGCCGGGTCCCAGCCATTGATGTCCGTCGTCCAGTAAACCCACACAGCGTCGCGGTACTCCCCGAGCTCCGTCATCCCCACGTGGTTGGTGAAGACGAACCACGTCCCGTTCTCCGGCTCGTGGTAGACCGCCGCGTTCTCGACCTGTTCATGGAGCGGGACGATCGGTTCGGGGTCGGGATGCCAGGGCGCGTTCAGGTCGCGCGTCCGGGCCAGCCCGAGCGTGCGCTTGGTGTCCTGAGTGCCGGTTACGGCCGCGCTGAAGAACATCGCGTACTCGCCCCCGATCTCAACGATGTGACCCGGGTTGCACGCGTCGGCGTAGTACGTGCCAGGCTCGGGCTTGAAGGGTGTGAGGTCGTAGCGCTTCCGCCACGGCCCGTACGGGCTTTGAGACTCCGCCTTCAGATTGAGGTACGGCATGATCGGTATGTGGTCCGGAGCGGGGGTCGTTTGCTGACAGCCGACGTAATAGAGGTGCCAGAGGCCGTCGCGAAAGGTGGTTGCGCCGTAGCCCGCGTAGGCCGAATCCGGTCTGCCCGGCTCGCCGAGTTCGAGAACCGCGCCACGCCTCTCCCAATGGACCAGATCGCTACTCACGGCGTGGCAGCACCGCCAGCCTCGCGGGCCGGCGCCGTCGTAGAGCAGGTGGTATCGGCCGTCGGCCTCGTATACCCACATGTCGCGGGCGCCCAGGTAGTCACACCGATCGGGTCCGTCACCGTAGGGAAGCACGACGCCCTGGTCCTGTGCATCGAGGCGCATCTGCGCGGCGGGTCTGCCGTCGAGGTACATGCCTGGGGTCATCTCAGTCACCCTTCACCTGAGCTACCTCGAACCGGTGGCCGCCCAGAGCCGTCTCGAGGCGAATGCCCCGGTCCGTCCGTGTGAGCTTCCCGCCGTCGGGGCGTCCGTCACGCAGAACGGCGGTCGGCTCCCTGAAGGCGCCATTGAACACCAGCCGCAGCAGACCAGCCTCCGGCGAGGGGATGTCAGAACCGGTCAGGTCGATAGCGCCACGCTCGACGCGGACGTCCAGCCGATTACCCCTGTAGATCACGTTCCGCACGCCCATCTCGCTCAAGGCTTCCGGGAGTGTAGGAGCGATCTCGAGCACCCCGGGCTCCGGTGCAGCGATGCCCAGCCAGGCCGTCACCCATGCGGTGGGTGTCAGCAGGCTCTCGACGAATTCCTCGTCCAATCCCAGCCCGCCCGGCGGGCCCCCGCCCTGTAGGACGCCCCTCGATGGGTCGGCCTCGTAGTAGTCGCGGTAGAAACGATGACCCCGGCCTCCGTGGGCCAGCACCTTCCCGTGGTGGTCCAGCATGCTGCGCCAGACGCGCCAGGCCCCGTCCGCGTCCCCGTAGCGAAGACGACCCTTCACATCGAAGAACGTGGTGAAGAGCGTCGCACCACCGTCCTGCACCTGATCGCCCCAGGGGACGCCCAGGCTGGCCACGGTCTGGTTGTACTCGTCGTGCTCTTCGTCCTCACCGGCCTGCCGGGCCCAGGCCCAGGACCAGTGAAGCATGTTGTGCTTGGTCGAAAGGCGCGCCGCGAACTCCCAGTGGTAGATGTCCCCGCCCGCCGAGGTGTCACCATCGACAACACGCGAGCCGTCAAGCCAGCTCAGCACGGATCGGGCGGCTGCGGGACGGGGTATTCCCGCGGCCAGGGCCTCCAGGTTGAAGTGCGTGTACCCGTAGTCGTGCAGAGCGCCGTTGACATCTCGCCAGCCGCCGTAGCGTCGGGTCTGTGAGCTCCAGAACTCCCGGTGAATGGCCTTCCGGGACCGTTCCGCCAGGGCCCGCAGCGAACTCGATGTCTCAGAGCACGTCACGGTGCTCTTACCGTCCGGGGCCGTGACCGTTGGTCTGGGTGAGTCCAGTTCCGTATGGGCTTCGACGTAGGCCTCGACGCTGGCCATGGCCCGCACCGCCTCGAGGTACATCACCGAGCTCTCCAGGTCCCGCGGCCCCATCGGGCTGATGTCGAAGTAGTTGCTGCCGATGCCGTGCCCGATGCGCCGCTTGGTGGCTGTCTCCCAGCCCAGTCCGTCATGGCCAACGAAGAAGGACTGGTCGAGCAGCCCCAGTTTGCGGGCCTGCATGTGTGTCAGCATGAATTCCATCGCCTTGTGCATTCGGGGCAGTTCTCTGCCGAGCCACTGGGCGTCGCCGTCCCAGAAGAACTTCCGCGCGCACGCGCGCACGTAGATGGGGTTGTTGACCGCGTGACGAGTGTCGTAGTCCAGACGCACCGTGTTCAGGCGGAGGGCGATGGCATGCGGCGCATCACCAGACAGCGGTTCGATCCGAATGCGGGTGATGGTCTTGCCATGCCATTCCGGATGCAGGTACATGGGGAGCCACAGGCGCCGTGCAAACCCCTTCGTCACTTCGGCGATGGGGATCACGGGCCAGGCATCGGAGCGCACGGATCGCTCATCCGAGAATCCCGGCTCATCCTCGGTGGTCCATCGCAGCGTAAGAACGCGGTCCGCCTCGCCGGCGCCGCCATCCAGTTCATCGTAGGCGATGTCGATCATCACGAACGGCGCGTGGAACCAGTTCGCCGAGAAGGCGGGCGACGTCAGGCGGGGACTGGCGGCGGAAGTCCGGACGTGCAGGTAGCCGTCCTTCACCTCCGCGTCTGCGTTCTCGAAGGTCCACCCTTGGGGATCCGAACCGTTCCATTCCCATCCCGCCGCTTTGCTGCCCAGGGCCAACACATACTCGGGGAAGGGCCACCCCATGCCGAAGTAGAACTGCGGCCCCGCCAACGGAGGCTCGGGACCATTGTGCGCGCTGAACACGTAGCCGAAGCGATCGACCGGGATCGTCTCCAGTTGCCCCCGGAAACACGCGAGGCGGTCTTCGTGGGGGAAGTTGGCCGAGGTCGCGTCGTACCACAGCGTATCGTCCACTTCCCAATCGCGCCACAGCGTGCAGGTGGCAAAGGTGGGCACGGGAACGCCCGGCCCCTTCCTCAGGCTCGTGTCCGACACGTCGATCCGCAGGTGCCTGACGAACAGGTCGTTCAGCAGGCGATCGTGTCCGGGATCGGAGGAGAAGAACACCGGCAGCGGAGCGGCGCCGCAGCGTTGTGCCGCTCCGGTCAGCAGAAACGCCACCATGCACGGTCGGACCAGATCCCCCATGCCAATCCCTTTCACATCAGCCCGCCGCGCTGCGTGAGAAGCGGACCACCAGGTCGTGCTCGAACGGGGGTAGCTCCACCCGCGTGTCACCCCCGCCGCTGATTTGCGTGGCGGGCGAGCCTAGACCGGTCACAGGGGAGTAGCAGGCG
>CBFDAZ010000223.1:0-7867 GCA_965602825.1 uncultured bacterium | reverse complement strand
TGAACGCCGGCGTAAGCGGCCACACCACGGTGGCGGGGCTCGAACGCATCGAGCGTGACGTCCTGGCCGAGCGCCCCCAGCTCGTCACGGTCATGTTCGGCATGAACGACGTCGCCGGCCTTCCGGTCGAAACGTATCGCGAGAACCTGCGCGAGATCGTGCGGCAGTGCCGAGGCATCGGGGCCGAAGTCGTCCTGTGCACGCCGAACTCGGTCTACCCCGAAGATGAGCGGCGGCCGGTCGACAAGCTGGCCCAGTACGCGCAGACAGTGCACGACGTGGCAGGCGAGCTCGCGGTCCCGGTGGCCGACTGCTGGCAAGCCTACGAGGACATCCGGGCGGCGGACCGGCGAGCGTGGATGCTGCTGCTGAGCGAGACCATCCACCCGAACATGAACGGGCACCGGGTGTTCGCCGAAGTCATCGCACAGGTGATCTCCGGGCGGCGCGTTTCCCTCGACGACGTCGGTCCGCCGGCCTCGGGCCTGTCGCATACGGCCGCGCTACTGGCGGAGGGGAAGCCCGTGAGGGTGGTCGGCATGCCGCCCTTCGATGGCCTCATCGAGCAGGCCCTCACCCGCGCCTATCCCGGTTCCCAGGTCCAGGTGACGACCTGGCCCGTTGCCGGGCAGACGCTGGCGGAGATTGAGGCGTATGCGCGAGACCATGTCGGCTGGGCGCATCTCCACGCCCAACCGCAGGCCCGCCGGCCCGACCTCGTTATCATCGCCATCCCGGCGGATGCGCCTGCGCCTGACGAGGAGCAGTTCATCCGCTCGTATAGCTGGGTCCTGAACTGGTCACTGAGCTTCGGCAAGAAGGAGTGGGATTGCATCGCGGTTCTTCCCTCGGTGACGACCCCCGAGGCGGCCCGGAATAAGCGGGCTCGCCTGGAGGTCGTCCGCGCGATTGTTCGGGGGCAGGACATCCCTTTCGTTGACCGTTCCGAGGGCGATGCATCCCCGTTCGAGGCTCTGTTCGGGCGTTGGCTCGACGACCAGTTGCGGGAGGGCGAGGGGATGTAAGCGGGGGGCCTTGCGGTGGGGGGGCAGGAAGGTACGGGCAGCGCACCTTGCCGTTCAACGTCGACAGGTACACCCGTTCGTCGGCCAAGACCACGGCGTCGAAAACAGCAGGCGAGTCGAGCGCGTACTCGGCCACCGTCTGCCATCGCCTGGCGAGACGGCGAGGAAGACGAGGACTGACTAATGCGCGTCCTGCTATCTGGATCGCAGCGCTTCTATGGGACTCAGCAGGGAGGCTCGACGGGCGGGATAGAGGCCGAAGACAATGCCGATCGTGACGGAGAACGCCAGCGACCCCAGTACGGCGGGCAGCGACAACGCCATTCCCCACTCAGTGAACCTGGCCGTGATCGCTGCCCCTGTGGCGCCTAGAATCACCCCTAAGATGCTCCCCCCGAGACTCAGGGCGCTGGCCTCAACCAGGAACTGCACCAGTATGTCCCGCCGAGTGGCCCCGACGGCCCTGCGCACACCGATCTCCCGTGTTCGTTCCCGGACCGAGATAAGCATGACAGCGAGTATCCCTACGCCACCAACGAACAGCGAGATCGCCCCGACGCTACTAAGAAGCAAAGTCAGCGAGCTGCTGATCTCCTGCTGTGCCCCGATGAGCTCGGATTGGTTCGCCACCGAGAAGTCGTCATCGGCGCCCTCCCGCAACCTGTGCCGCTCTCGCAGCAGGAGCCCAATCTCCTCCGCCGCGTTCGCCATGCCGTCCGTGCCCGACGCCTGCACGTAGATCGTGCGAACGTGTGCGACGTTGAAGAGTCGCCTGAGCCCTGTGCTGAGGGGAATGAACGCTTGGTCATCCTGGTCGAGCCCGCTGACGTCGAGCCCCTTTCTCTCCATCACCCCAATCACGGTAAAGGGAGTCCTGTCAATGCGTATTCGGGCGCCGACCGGGTCGTCGCTACCGAACAGGGCCTCCGCAACCGTTTGACCGATGACCACGACTCTCAACGTCGATCTCACCGTTTCCTCGTCGATGAAGTCGCCGCTGCACGGCCGGAAGTTGCGGGCGTCCTGGAAGTCGGGAAGCGTCGCCACAACCGTCGTCGTTGTCGTCGTGTCTTCCCATGTGACCGGGAGTTTGCGGCTCTGGGCGGGAACAGCCATCTGCACGCCCGGGATTTCCTCAGCAATGGCCTCGGAATCCCGGAGCGTGAGAGTCGTGACATCGCTTGCCTGCTGCTGACGCCCGGCGAACGTCTTCGTCTGGCCTGCCGTGACGATCAGCAAGTTCGATCCGAGGCTCTCGATCGTGCGTAGGACCTCCGCTTTGGTGCCTTGACCAATCGACACGACGGCGACCACCGCCCCGACACCGACAGTGATCCCCAGTGCCGCCAGGAGCGTGCGCATCTTCCGAGCAGCCAGAGACCGCCATGCGGACTTCGCCACACGCCACATCCTCATCGGCGCCTCTTTCACTCGGAACGCAGTGCATCGACTGGGTTCAGGTTGGCAGCTCGCCGGGCTGGTTGCACGCCGGAAACCAGGCCGACCCCAATGGCGAACAAGGTCGCGATCGCGACAGCCTGCCATGAGGAGGCGGTCTTCACCTCCGTGAAGAGAGGCAGCGCCGACGAAGCCGCCATGCCTAGCACCACTCCGCATACGCCGCCGATCCCCGTCACGAGCAGCGCTTCCATCCAGAACTGCGCGGTGATGTCTCTCCGCCTCGCGCCCACGGCACGGCGGACCCCGATCTCGTTCCTGCGCTCGCCCACTGAGATGAGCATGATATTGGTGACGACAACGCCGCCCACAAGGAGCGAAATGGCTGCCACAATCCCCAGAAAGACGCTAAGGGTACGGGACGTCTTGCCGGCGACCTGCACCACACCCTCGGCCTGTCGGACGGTGAAGTCGTCGTCATCAGGACTGCGGGTGCCGTGGCGTTCTCGGAGCAGGCCTGTGATCTCCCCGGCCGTCTCATCCATCCGCTGCGGGTCGTCCAGCCCTATGACGATGCGCGTGAGGTGATCGAGATTGTAGAGCCTCCGGGAAAACGTCGACAGCGGGATCACCACCCGATCATCGAAGTTGCCACCCGAGGGGGAGGTGCCTTTCGCGTTCAGCACACCCTTCACGCGAAAGGGGGTATTCTCGATGCGGATGGTCTCACCGATGGGATCCGTGTCCGGGAAGAGCTCGTCAACTACCGTCTGACCGACAACGCACACGCGAGCGGCCGATGCCAGGTCCTCTTCGTTGACGAAGTCGCCCTCGACGACGCGGTAGTTGCGCAGGACCTGCCAGTCCGGAACGACACCGAAGACCATCGTCTGGGTGCTGCGCTCCTTGTGCTTGATCGGGACCTGGGCTTCGTTCTGAGTGGGACCAATGAGACGCACGTTCGGGACCTGCTCGCGGATGGCGTGCGCGTCATCGTTCGTCAGTGTGGGGGGCACACCAGCCATACCTGCGGAGCCGCGGACGAACCCCGTCCCGGGCTGCATTGCGAGCACACTGATCGGCGCCTGAGCGAACATCTTATCCGCTTTCTGCATCAGTTGGACCTTGGCGCCTTGCCCCACTGCCATGATCAGCGTGAGAGCCGCAATGCCGACGATGATGCCGAGCATCATCAGGAACGTCCTGAGCTTGTTCGCTGCAAGTCCCTTCCATGCGACACGAACCGTCTTGCTGAGCTTCATTGTGCTTCCACCTCCACGGGCAAGGCGGCCAGCTCATCCTGAGCGCTCCGCACGGAGCTGACGCTCTCGTCGGTGATGATCGTTCCGTCACTCAAGGTGAGTATCCGTTGGGCGTGTTCAGCGATGGCTCGATCGTGGGTGACCAGAATGATGGTGCGTCCCGCGGCGTTGAGACGCTGGAAAAGGGCCATCGTCTCCAGGCCCGAGCGGGTGTCCAGCGCGCCCGTTGGTTCATCCGCAAGGATGATCGACGGGTCATTCATCAGGGCTCGAGCGATGGCCACTCGTTGCTGTTGCCCTCCGGACAGTTCACCAGGCATGTGCGACGACCGTTCGGACAGACCCAGTTCCTCGAGCAACTCAGCCGCAGTCTGTTCCCTCGCTGCGTGCTCGTCCGCGTACAGCAGGGGTAACTCTACGTTCTCTGTGGCCGTCGCCTGAGGGAGCAAGTTGAAGGACTGAAAGACAAACCCGATCTTGCTACCTCGGAGCTTGGACAGCTCGTCATCGTTGAGGCCCTCCACTGCCACTCCGTCGAGCACATATGCGCCGGTGGTCGGCTGATCCAGGCACCCCATGATGTTCATCAGGGTGGACTTGCCGGAACCGGATGGCCCAATGATCGCGACGGACTCTCCGCCCTCGATTCGAAGGTCGATGTCGACCAAGGCGCGCACGAGTGTCTCGCCTTCACCGTATGTCTTCTCTAGTCCACGCATCTCAATCACGAGCCCGTTCTCCTTCCCAAATCGGGGTCATCGCCGTTGCTGGTCTTGGCCTCGTGGCTCGCCAACCAGCACACGGGCGCCTTCTTCTACGCCGCTCAGGACTTCCGTGTAGTGGCCATCTCGAGCGCCGGTCTTGATAGGCTGCGCCACAGGCGCACCGTTCTCCAGGACGTACACCACCTTCTGGCCTGCTTCGCGACGGATCGCCTTGTTGGGGACGCAGAGCACGTCCTCGTGCTGTTCGGCGAAGATGGTGACTGTGGCGGTCATATCAGGCTTCAGCGACCCATCGACATTGTCGATGGCGATGATGGCTTCGTACTCGACCACGTTCTGCGCAATGAGCGCCTTGGGAGAGATGGAGGTGATTCTGCCGGTGAAGTCCTGCGCCGCATAGGCATCCACGGTGAAGACCGCGTCCTGGCCGACCTTGACCTTCCCAATGTCTGTCTCATCCACGTACGCGCACACTTCCAGGCGTAACAGGTCAATGATCGTGACAAACGTCGGCGCCTGCAGACCGGCGGAAACGGTCTCACCCTCTTGAGTGGCAACGGAGGCCACAATACCAGTTACCGGAGAGGCTATGCGGGTATAGGAGAGCTCTGCCTCTGCCGAGCGCAGAGCCGCCTGTGCTTGTGTGAACTCGTCCCTGGCAGCCTCGGCGGCGAGGCGCTTGAGCTCGTTCTGGACCGTTCCGGCCCGCGCGTTGCGCAAGCCAGCGCGGGCCTTCGCCAATTCTCCGCGAGCGCCGTCCACCTCGAGGTCCTTGACCTCGTCCTCGCTTCTTCCCGCTTCTGCCGCCTCAAGGGCCGCCTCTGCCTTACGCACCTCGGCCACGGCAGCCGTAACGTCATGCTCTCGCAGCTGATCCTGGACGGCCTCGCTCTTCGCCGCATCAAATGCCGCCTGTGCCCGATCTACTTCCGCCTGCGCCTTGCTGAGTTCTTCGGGCAGCGTCTGCGTCTTGAGTAGAGCCACGCGTTCCTTGCCGGCGTCCACCTCGGCCTGGGTGACGTCGCGCTCCGTGCGTCGACGGTCCACCTCCTGCGCCGCGACATAGTCCTTGGCGTAAAGCTCTTCGGCTCGGCGCAGATTGGCGTCCGCTTCGCGAAGCCTGGCCTCAGCTTGGCGCACGTTTGCTTCCGCCCCTGCAATCTCCTCAACTCTCGCGCCTCGCTTCACCCGGGCCAAGCTCTCTTCAGCAGCCCGAAGGTCCGCCTCAGCCTGTTGGATCCGTGCCTGTGTTGCCTCCGGCTGCGCACTGGCCGTCGCACGCGCTTGGTCGAGCCGTGTCTGCGCTACGGCGAGTGCTCGTCGAGCCTGATCGACGCCACTTTCTGTCAGGGCAGGCTGGGATTCTGCTGACGCTTTCGCTTGCTGGAGACGAGCCTCCGCCGCTGCGACGGCCGCTTCGCCTTCAGCCACAGCAGCAGCGCTCTGCTCAGGTTGAGCAGCAGCCGCGGCGCTGGCCTCGCGCCACCTGGCCTCGGTGGCCTGAACATCGGCCTGTGCCCTATCCACCTTGGCTTGGAGGTCCCGGTCGTCCAGGAGCGCGATCACCTGCCCCGCCTGGACCTCCTCCCCAACATTCGCGTAGAGCCTCTCCACGCGTCCAGAGACGCGGGACCCGACCCTCACTTCAGCGCCTACCTGCGCCCGCACGATTCCCGTTGCTGTGACGGAGCTGCTCAGATCGCGCCTGGCGACCACTTCGGTCGTCTGTCCGCCAGGCGGTTGCTTGCGCCCGCGCATCACGTACCAGGCGGTCCCCGCGACGATGACGATGAGCGCTCCGAGGACCATCATCCACCGGCTGATTCTCATCGGGCACTCAGCTCCTCATCCGGTAGTAGACCCATTGCCCTCCGCAAGGCCGCCTGCGCCACGTGGTAGTTGTATGTTGCCTGGGCTTGGTTCGTAAGGGCCTCCGCCAGCGCCGTCTGGGCATCGGTGACCTCGACGAATCGGACCTCGCCCACCCGGTACCTGCCCTCGGAGACGTCCATGTTGTGCTGCGCCAATCTCACGTGTTCCTCGGCCACAGCTATGCTCTCGAGGGCGGCGCGCACGGTGAGCCAACCGTTCGTGACCTCCAAGGCAACCCATTGTTCGACTTCCTCCTTCTCAGCGAGGAACTCATCCAACTGTGCCCTCGCCTCCGCCACACGGCCCCGCGTACTGCCGCCGTCTGACAGGGCTATGGAGGCAGTCACGCCAAAAGCCCAAGCCCGGTCGGTCGGGGGAAACTCATCGTCCTTGACCCCCCACTCGCCTCTGCCGACTACTTGCGGCCGGCGACCAGTTCGCGCAGCCCGCACGGAGGCCTCCGCCGAAGCTCCGAGAGCGCCCCACAGGCGCAGTTCGGGGCGACGGGCCAGTGCCGTCACGATAGCCTCCGATAGGTCTGGAGGGACCGCAATGGCGTCGTCCGCATCGGCGATCTCAAGGGGCTCACCAGGCGCCATGCCTATCGCGTTGACGAGCCCTGCAAGCGCCGTTCCTTCGCCGGTCTGCGCCTCGATCACAGAGAGCTGCCTGGACGCTGCGGTCACCTCTGCCCGGATAACGTCAGCCCGGGCTACCGTGCCCGCTTCGTAGCTAGCGTCGGCAATCTCCAAGTGGCGCTGGGCTAACGCGAGTTGCTCAGCGGCAACGGCTGCGAGACGTCGGGCCTTCAGGACTTCGAAGTAGGCTTGGGCTGTGGCGAATGCAACGTCAAGTTCGACCCCTTGGAGGGAGTATTGGCTCGCCTCGTGGAGCTTGCCGCTTTGCGCAACCTGTGCGGCGGTTCTTCCGGCATCGTAGATGAGCTTGCTCGCAGACACGGTGGCTGCGAGCTTCCTCTGATTCCCCGGGGCAGGCTCAACATCGGAGTAGCCGCCACTCGCCTCAATTTGCCATCGCCCGGGAGCTCTCGCCTGCGTGATGCGGGCAACGGCGCCGCCCTCCTCCGCACGAGCTCGCCGGATGCGTGGATGATGCTCCAATGCGAACTGGATGCAATCAGAGAGCGCCATCGGTTCGGCGTTGTCCGCCCGCGCCCTGCACTCGGGCGACATAAGCGCCATCACGATCAACGCGGCCACTTGTGAGCTCATGCCGGGAGACCTCGTATAGCGTCCAAACGGCGACCCTTCGCTCATGGTTCATACCCCATCACAGCGGGCACGCACGGGCAGTGCGGATAAGCCATTCCCTCGTGCCTGGTCCGCGACCTCCTTCTCTCCAGCCGGCTCTCGCTTGCGTCAGGCCATGGCTGCGCTCAGACCTGGCATCGCCCAGATCAGTCACGGGGCCTGCGTCGCCGGTTGGAGGGCCGACTACTGTAGCGGTTACGAGACGCGCCCCGTTTCTCCAGGCGTTGCCCCGACTCCGAGGACGGTCAGCGGGCTCGCATGGCGCCTCGGCGGCCAGCCGCTCGATCGCTGAGGGTCGGCATCGTCCCTGCAAC
>CBFDAZ010000222.1:0-7906 GCA_965602825.1 uncultured bacterium | reverse complement strand
GGCCATCGCTCGGCGTTGGGGTGCCTACAACGTGCGAGTCTTCGGCTCGTGGGCGCGAGGCGATGCGACGCCCGATAGCGATATTGACCTTGTAGTTAGCTTCGAAAGGGGCCGCAATCTGCTCGACATCATCAGATTCAAACAAGCGCTGGAAGACCTACTCGGGCGGAAGGTGGACGTCGTGGAGGAAGGAGCCGCTATCCCCGAGGTCAACGCGCAGATACTGCAGGAGGCCGTGCCGCTGTGAGGGAACCGCTGGTATTCGTTCGTCACATGCGGGAAGCCGGGGCGGACGTGCTGGAATACACACGCGGCGGGCGCCAGGAGTTCGAAGCGTCGAAGCTCGTGCAGGACGCTGTGATGCGCAAATTGGAGATCATGGGGGAGGCCGCCAAGAACGTTCCGCTCCCGTTCCGTGAGAAGTGGCCTGGCATTCCGTGGCGAGCGGTCGCCGGTCTCCGCGATGTCCTGAGCCACGCGTACTTCCAGGTGCAACTCGGGCGGGTCTGGGGCATCGTTGAGGAGGAAGTCCCTGCCCTCGTAGCTGAACTGGACCGCATACTCCAAACAGATGCCTGAATTCGTGGCCAGGTGTGCTCCTCCGCTCTTCTGCCCATTCTGCCGCCCTCCTTCCGCTCGGGTGCGCGCGGGAAGGCCCCTTGCATTCTGAACATCCCCTCAGGCTCTCTCCCTCAGCCCCCGCACATCCGACCGGCAAACAACCGGAAGGACGGCGACCCCTCGCCGCCATTCGCATGGGAATCCCAGGAACACTCCCGTTTGGCCGTGCGTTGGCGGATTCTGGGATCAGGAACGCCCTGAGACGAACCGAATCGGGTCCCTGACGCCCTTGACGACCGGGAACAGCGGGCGTATCCTACGCGATACTCCCTGTGGGCGCCCGAGCGAGGGCGCCCCTTTTGCGCGAACACTGCAACTGGAGGCGTCGGCACATGGGTTTCGGAGCCTTCTGGGGTTGCTTCATCGCCGGCCGCTTTCCGTTCATGGAAAAGGCGACGCGCCTGGTGCTGGAGTGCCTGGGGCAGGAATTTGTGGATCTGGACGGGTTCACGTGCTGCCCGGAGAAGTCGGTCGTGAAGAACGAGTCGGAGCTCCACTGGCTCGTCACGGCGGCCCGCAACCTCTCGATCGCCGAGGAGGCCGGAGTTGACCTGTTCAGCCCCTGCAATGGGTGCGTTGGCTCCCTGGCGGGCGCGGCGCGCGAGCTGTCCCTGCACCCGGAGCTGCGGGCGGAAGTGAACCGCCGGTTGGCGCGTGTTGGGCGCAGCTACGGGGGCACCGTCCGCGTGGTTCACCTGCTTGACCTGCTGCACGATGGGATCGGCACCGAGGAAATCGAGAAGAGAACCGAGCTTCCGCTGCAAGGGCTGCAGGTTGCCACGCACGCCGGCTGTCACCAGACCCGGCCCAGTGTTGATGTGAACTCCGACGATCCGCTCAATCCCCGGAAGTTCGATGCTATCATCCGAGCTATTGGCGCCGAGTCCGTGGACTACGAGACGAAGCTCCTCTGCTGTGGCGGGACCCAGAACACCGCGGGCCTTGCGGATCAGGCGAGCCAGTTGACGCGCCAGAAGCTGGTCGAGCTGCGGGCCCTGGAGGTCGACTGCCTCTGTGTTACGTGTCCGGCGTGTTTCATGCAGTACGACATACAGCAGTTCAGCTTCCGGCGCGACGGCGAGGACTTCAGCATCCCCGTTGCCTACCTGATGGAGCTGATGGCCCTGGCGATGGGCATACCGCAGGAGGAGTTGGGCCTCGACATGCACCGCGTGCCGATCGAGGAGGCCCTGACGAAGTGGGTCGCTCGGGCCCGGAGAGCGGCCGACGCGCTCGAAGGTGTGGACATGTTAGCCCTGAAGAAGTGCCTCGAATGCCGGGCCTGCCAGGATGTCTGCGCCGCCCATCGGGCCGACGAGGCATATAATCCCTTCGAGCTCATGGAGGCGATTGCTGAGGGCCGAGTGGACGAGGTGTTACCGCACGAGCACATCTGGCGCTGCCTTGAATGCTACGAGTGCTTTGAGCGGTGTTTCCAGCGCTTCGGGATGGTCGAGCCGATGAAGGCGCTCAAACGCCTGGCCATCGAGCGCGGCCATGCGCCGCAGGGGATTGCATCGGGGCTGGAGTCCTTCAGGAAGACCGGCAGGTTGACGAAGCCATCGAAGGCGCAGCGCAAGAAGCTCGGCCTGCCGGACGTGTCGGAAGCGGGAGTCGAGGAGCTGCAGGCTGTGCTGGACGATGACGCCGAATGAGTCGTTCCGGAACGCTCCACGGAGGCGGCTGCATGGACAACGACTGGAGCAAGGAGATCTCGGGCTGTGGCCTCGCGGGCCTCATCAGCCGCAAAGGCAACAAGGTCAGCGGCGAGACGATGATCCGGACCATCGCCAACATGCGCGAGCGCGGCAATGGGCTGGGAGGGGGCTTTGCGGGTTACGGAATCTACCCTGACTACCCCGACCACTACGCCCTCCACACCATGTACTACCGCGAGGGTGCGCAGGACGCCACGGAGGACTTCCTGCGAGGGCACTTCCGGATCGATCACGCAGAGGTCATCCCCACGCACGCCGTAGACACGGTGGCCGACGTCCCCCTCCTCTGGCGGTACTTCGCCAGGCCCCGACGGGCCCTGGGCGAACGCGAGAGCGCCGACCTGGTGATGGACGCGGTCATGCACGTCAACGACAACATCGACGACGCTTACATCTTCTCTTCCGGGAAGAACATGGGCGCCTTCAAAGCCGTTGGGTTCGCGGAGGACATCGGGCGCTTCTACCGCTTGGACGAGTACGATGGGCACATCTGGACCGCCCACGCCAGGTTCCCCACCAATACGCAGGCCTGGTGGGGTGGCGCCCATCCCTTCTGCTTGCTCGACTACTCGGTTGTCCATAACGGCGAGATATCGTCGTACGGCATCAACCGGCGCTATCTCGAGCAGTACGGCTACCGGTGCACACTGCTGACGGACACCGAGGTCATGGTGTACTTGCTGGACCTGCTCATCCGGCGACACGGCCTGCCGATGGAGGTGGCATGCGATGTCATCGCGCCCCCCTTCTGGAAGACGATCGACCGGCCGGATACCGACCCCGAACAGCGGGAGCTCTGGCGAGCCCTGCGCATCGTCTACGGCTCTGCGATGGTAAACGGGCCGTTCGCCATTCTGTTCGCCCATTCGCGCGGGCTGGTCGGCTTCAACGACAGGATCAAGCTTCGGCCCATGGTCGCGGCAGAGAAGGACGACATGGTCTTCATTGCCAGCGAGGAGGCCGCGATCCACGTGATGTGCGACTCGCCGGATCGTGTATGGACGCCTCAGGCGGGTCACCCGGTTGTGACCTGGCTGGAGAATGGAGTCGCCAACTAGCGCGGGATCCAGAGACGCCGCCCGGATGGGAATGCAGTCATGAGGATCGCCACCAAGTCAAACGTCCCTCGCGAATTTGTACCGGTCATCGACCATGACCAGTGCATCAAGTGCAAGCGCTGTGTCATGGGCTGCGGCTTCAACGCCCTCGATTTCACGGACCGGGTCGTGCCGGGCCCTGAGCCGTGCGTTGCCTGCCACTTCTGCACCACGAACTGCCCCCAGGGGTGCATTGAGATACACCAGAACCTGCACGCGCGGCGCGAGCACGATGTGTGGAGCCAGGCCGCGCAGAAGCGGGTGCTGCGGCAAGCGGAGTCGGGCGGCGTACTGCTCAGCGCCATGGGGAATGACTTGCCGTGGGGCGTGCTGTGGGACAACCTGTTGCTTGATGCATGCCAGGTGACCAACCCGTCGATCGATCCGTTGCGCGAGCCGATGGAGCTTCGCACGCACATCGGTCGAAAGCCGGACCGAGTCGAGATCGAGACGGACGCAAGCGGCGGGCCCCGGCTGAAGACCAAACTGCCTCCGCAGGTTGAGATCAGCACGCCGATCATCTTCGCGGGAATGTCGCTGGGCTCCATCAGCCTCAACGCACAGAGATCCCTCGCGATGGCCGCGAAGAAGACCGGGACGTTGTGGAACACGGGCGAAGGCGGTCTGCACGAGGACCTCCGGGACTACGCGGACTGCGCGATCGTGCAGTGTGCCTCGGGCCGGTTCGGGGTGAACGAGGAGTACCTGCGGAACTCCGTGGCGGTCGAGATCAAGATTGGGCAGGGCGCCAAGCCGGGCATCGGTGGGCACCTGCCGGGTCGGAAGGTGTCGTCGGATATCGCGGGTACGCGCATGATCCCGGTTGGCACGGACGCCCTGTCGCCGGCGCCTCACCACGACATCTACTCAATCGAGGACTTGCGACAGCTCATCTTTGCGCTCAAAGAGGCGACAGAATACACGAAGCCCGTTGGCGTGAAGATTGCGGCCGTGCACAACGTGGGCGCCATCGCCTCAGGGATCGTCCGTGCGGGAGCCGACTACATCTACCTCGATGGGTTCCGCGGCGGCACGGGCGCCTCCCCGACAGTGGTGAGAGACCACGTCGGGATCCCGATTGAGGTGGCGTTGGCTGTGGTGGACGAACGGCTGCGGAGCGATCGGATCCGCCACCAGGCCTCCGTCATCTGCGCTGGTAGTATCCGCTCTTCGGCGGACGTGGCGAAAGCGGTGGCCCTCGGTGCCGATGTCGTGGCCATCGGGACGGCTGCGCTGATCTCCCTGGGGTGTCACTTGTGCCAGCAGTGCCACACGGGCAACTGCTCCTGGGGGATCACGAGCCAGCGACCCGAACTGACGCGGCGCCTGGACCCGGCGGTTCGGGCGGAGATGGCCGCCAATCTGCTCGACGCCTGGACGGAGGAACTGAAGGAGATCCTCGGAGCGCTCGGCGTCAACGCTGTTGAGTCGCTGCGGGGCTCAAGAGAGCGCCTGAGGGGAATCAACCTCAACCAGGAGATGCTGGATATCCTGGGTGTGAAGCACGTCGGGGTATGACAACCGGCGCAAGGGACGTGGGCCTCGATGGAGATCGATGCGCAGAGACTGCACTACCGTGACCTCAACCGCGAGATCCGCCAGGCGATCGCTGACGGCGATAGCGACATCGTCCTGCGGAATGTAAACGGCCACCGGTATATTGGAGCCGGGCTCACCGGCGACGCCGTCCGGCTCCAGGTCAACGGGGTGCCGGGGAATGACCTGGCAAGCTTCATGGATGGCCCCTCGATCGAGGTCTGCGGCAACGCGCAAGATGGCGTTGCGAACACAATGAACGGCGGCCTGGTGGTCGTGCGTGGCAATGCGGGGGACGTCCTTGGCTACGGCATGCGGGGTGGCGTCGTCTATGTGGAGGGAGACGTGGGGTACCGGGTCGGCATCCACATGAAAGCCTACAGGGACCAGTCGCCCACGATCGTGGCCGGCGGCACGGCCGGAGACTTCTTCGGCGAGTACCTCGCCGGTGGCAGACTCATCCTGCTCGGGCTCGAACGGAACGGGAAGCCCCTGGCCGGTGACTACTGCGGCTCGGGCATCCACGGGGGTGAGATCTTCCTCCGAGGCGAGTACGACTCGTGGCACATCGCTACGGAACACGCCGCCGTCTCCGAGGCCGGCGAGAAGGACCACGCCTCGGTCGGGAAGCACCTGGAGGCCTTCAGTTCGATGTTCGGGGTGTCGGTCGAGGAGATTCTGGCTGAGCCGTTCTCCGTCCTGAGACCGAAGTCGCACCGGCCCTTTGGCGACCTCTACGTCAACCGCCCGTGAAGTCCCCTCAGACCTCGTTCGGCATGAGCTCGCTGACCGACTCGTTCACGTGGATGCGGTCGATGACCTTCGCCAGGAGTGGCGCGACGCTCGCGATCTCGATCGTCGGGTGGCCGTGGGCCCGCTCGGGCGCGGTCGTGTCCGTGGTGATCAACCGAGTGAGTGGAGAGTCCGCCAGCTTCTCCAGGGCGTCGCCGCACAGGATGGCGTGGGTGATGCAGGCACAGACCTCCTCGGCACCAGCCTCCATGACCTCTTCGGCCGCGTTGACGAGCGTGGAGCCGCCGAGGATCATGTCATCCCAGATGATCGCTCGCTTCCCCTTCACCTCACCCACAAAGCCAGCCGTCTCAACCCTCTCAGGGTCGTCCTTGGGATGGCGCTTGAAGACGACGGCCACGGGGGCCTCGAGCATCTGGCCCAGGTTCACCGATTGCTCTACCGCCCCTTCGTCGGGGGCGACGACGACGCAGTTGCCTCCGACGTAACCGATCCGGCGCAGATGCTCTGCCAGGACCCCCAATGCAGTCAGGTGATCGAAGGGGATGTCGTAGAAGCCCTGGATGGCGCGTTCGTGTAGGTCAACCGACACGACGCGTTGAGCGCCGGCCGTGCTCAGCATGTTGGCGATGACTTTGGCCGTGATCGGCTCCCGGCCGCGGACCTTCTTCTCCTGTTTGGAGTAGGGGAGGTAGGGCGCGACCACGGTGATACGCCCGGCGGAGGCCCTCAGCGCGGCATCCACGATCAGGAGCAACTCCATGAGATGATCGTTGACACCGTTCGCGAACGACTGGAAGACGAACACATCCGCGCCGCGGACGTTGGTCTGAAGTTGAACCCGGGTCTCTCCGTTGGCCCACTTGCCGACCATGGCGGGCGCGAGCTTCTCACCGAGCGCCTCCGCTACCTGAGTGGCCAGAGCCTTGGCGCCGCTGCCGGCAAAGAGACACCGTCGCGCATTGGTCTCAAGCATCGGTTCTCCCCTCCCACGGCTTCTGGGGCGCAATAATGGCGCTCGATCCTCGTTCGAGCGCCGCAACGAGATGCCGCAAAAGCACCCTCACAGACCCGTTAGCGGCCCTGTGAAGCGCTGCCGACCCCCCAGCGCTATGCTACTCCAGCGCTTGCCCCGTGTCAAGTTGGTTGCCACATGGGACTGCATATCGACATGGGAGCCGGCCAGGAGCGCGATTCATCGGCGTTCCGCGCGGGCGCCGGAGCGTGATCGAAGCGGTCAAGAGGCGTCTTCTCAGACGCGCTGAGACTGCCGGATGGCCGTCTGGTTGCTGGCCCAGGGAGCCGGCCAGTGCTATAATGCGCACGATGAGATCGAGGTCTGCGTCCGTCGCCTTCTGGCTCCTGGCGGCAGTGCTGGCGGGCAGAGCGGTTGCCCTTCCGGCGGCGCCGCTGATGCTGGCGGAGCCGCTGGACGAGGTCTTCGGCGATCCACTACTCGCCTCCGCCTCGGTGGGCGTTCTGGTCGTGGAGACCCGCAGCGGGACGGTGCTGTACGAGCGCGATGCGGACCGGTCGCTGGTACCTGCCTCCAACATGAAGCTGGTCACGGGCGCAGCCGCGGTTCACTATCTGGGGCCCGACTTCCGCTATGCTACGCAACTGCGCGCCGACGGCCCCGCCAACGAGCAGGGCTGGGTGGTCGGCGACCTGTACCTGTGTGGGGACGGCGATCCGACGCTTGCGCATGCCGATCTGGACGGGCTGACCTCGCAACTCGCCGACCGAGGGGTGACGCGCGTAACGGGCAGTGTTGTTGCCGACGACACGTGCTTCCCGGGCCCCCCGCTGGGCCGGGGCTGGTCCTGGGACAACGAGACCTATGCCTACTCCGCGCAGATCTCAGGACTCACGGTTGATGGGAACGCAGTTCTCGCGGAGGTCAGGCCCGGCGCGCGGGTGGGAGCGCCGTGTGAGTTGGCGCTCGACCCGCCGAGCGGGTACCTGGTGCTCGATACGGGCTGTGTGAGCGGCGAGTCCGATGTCGAGCGGCCCGCCGTTTTCCGTCGCCGTGGGCAGAACCTCGTTGCTACGACCGGCCCGGTTCCCCTTGGCGAACGAGCACGCCGGCGGGTGACCGTCGAGGGCCCGGCGCTGTACGCTGCGGTTCTCCTGGAGCAAAGCCTCACGAGGCACGGAATCCTCGTGAGCGGCGCACCTTTC
>CBFDAZ010000221.1:0-7907 GCA_965602825.1 uncultured bacterium | reverse complement strand
CGCTCGTCGAATGGCGCCAGCCAGCCGCACAGGTACGGGCTGTCCATCTCCCTGCCATCGACTCGCGCCCACTTGGGGTTCTCGGCATCGGCGTTCCAGCAGACAGTTGTCTGGGTCTCTGCGAAGCGGTCGATGTCCGTTCCGTCGAACACCAGGCCATGCTCGTATAGCAGGACGGCCTGTGACGCCGACAGGCTGTAGTAGCCGCCCCGGTGCTCGGCGCCGATCCAGTGCTTCCACTTCCCCGGTTCGTCGGGATTGATGTCCCACGCACCCGACGGGTCCCAGTAGTTCCAGGTGTAGTGATCCCCTGCCAAGGTCAGACAGTGCTTGAAGCGGGTGCCGAGCTTGAGGGCCTTGATTGCGTACTGATCCTCCCCGGTCGCGGCATACATGCTCAGCAGCGCGCGGATGATCTTCGAGTGCTTATTGTGGGGCTGGGTGAGGTGACCTTTGGTGGGCTTGAGATCCGAGTGCGTGATATACACCCCACCCGTCGAACCCAGGTCCTGGTAGTTGCCCCGCGCACCCCATTTCTCGATCAGGTGGTCCTCCGCTAGGGCCAGATAGCGAGCTGCGGAGGCGGCGTAGGCCTCGCCCAGCGCCTCGTCGCGATGCACGATCTGCGCGAACTGCCCGATGAGATCGGCCATGGTGAAGCTGGTGATGATGACATCGACCTTCTGCTCCGGATGATCGGGATGCCGGAAGAGCTCGTAAGCCAGTCCGTACCAGCCTCCAAACCCGTCCGGTCCCGCCTCAAGGCAGTCGCACAGCGTGTCCATCCGTTCCACGAACGTGTCGAGGTACTTGATGTCCTCGGTCAACTTGTAGGCAACAAGCGGCATCTTGATGTAGCGAGAGGCTTGCCAGGTGATGTCCTCCGGCTGGGCGGCGAACCTGGCCATGCGCTCGGGCGTGCAGTAGGCGGCTGACTTCTCAACGTGGCCGAGGAATGCCTGAAGGATCTCCCGATCCTTCGGGTCGGTCATCTCCGTTGGTTCGGCGTGAGCCTGAGCAATCGCTAACCCAACGATGCCCACAACAAGGAAACTGCCCACCATTGCCTTTCCCTCCAGGAAGTGCATTCCTCGGCGGGCGGAGTCAGTTGATCTGCCTTCCGAGGGCCGTTTACAGCCTTGCGCTTAAGAGTTTACCGCGCGAAGGCACGGCAGGATGGTAATCAGTAGCATAGCTGTAGGCCGCTGGTGGGCCGGAACATCGGACAGGAGGTAAACCTTCAAGTGACTGCTGTCTGGCTAATCCTGGCCGTCATCCCAGCGATGTTCCTGGCACTCACTGCGGTCTGTGCCTGCATTGTCGGGTCACGCGCGGACTCCCCCCGTTCCCGAGGCTGGACCCCCAATGCGGCTGACATGGTTCAGGCGGGACACAAGTCCAGCACGATCGGCATCTAGCGATCTCGACCAGAGCCTGCCTGACCGCACGGTACAAAACTCGAAGAGGGCCGCGAGTAGAGTTCGCGGCCCTCTTCGTATTCTCCTACGATCCGGATGCACGCCTCCCAGGAGTCTGTGAGGACTTCACCACAGGTACACTTGAGTCGTTGCTTGACGGTTCACACCGCTACTGATCGAGGCAACCGCGAGGCACACCTCAGGGCGGCATTGCCGCGCGCCAGCGAACGGTGCGCCGCGACGCACGTGCCACGGCTCCCCGGAATCGGCGCGGCTGAGCGCGGATGGCATAAGTCGCAGGGACAGCCGCTTCCCGTGTTGCCGAGGCGTGCAATGCGGCCAAGCACTCCAGCCAGCACCTCGTGATACGAGACCTCCGGGAAGGTCACGCTGCCACCGTAGTGGTGAGCCAGCATGGTCCCCGGCGAGTCAGTGGGTACCGCGAGAGGTCCCAGTTGTAGATGGTCTTTGTGGAGCCGGACGTGGGCCGGCCCGAGGTCCCAACACAGCATCGCGGCTCGCAAGGGGAGCGGTGGCCCCAACCGCGAGCCACGCGATCACGGCAACGCATACTGCTGTAATCCGACGGGCTGTGCGCAAGATAGACCCTCCTCTGGGACTTGTCGGATCAGCCCAGTTCTGCGGCTCTCCGCGAGCCGACGTACACAGCAGCGCCTGGGCGGCCGTTGCCATCTTCGCTGTCTCGACCTCAGCACGTCTCAGCTTCTGGATGATCGGCTCCGGCGTACGGGGCTTCTACCCCATCGATCTTGCCCCTTTCCGCCGGCCCAGATCCAACCAACACTGAGACTGAACCTGGGGATGTTCCAGGCGCAGAGGCCAATGTCTTGGACGGGTCCGCGATGCATATGTGAGCTCTGCCGGCGCCGATGGGTGGGTAAGACCCGTCGGCGCCATTCTCGTTGGTCAGCCCTCTCCCTCGGCTTCACCCCCTGGGTCGTCTGCGCAGCACCACGAGCGGATGGACGGATGCGGCGTGGTCGGCCAGCTTCCGGCCGCGGATGGAGACAGGGCCCGGGCTGGGAAACGGGGTCTATTCTGCCCGGGCGCTGACAGCCAGCACCCGCGATGCCCGCTACAGGCGCCGTAAGGGCCCGGACCGAATATGTGCGAGCCACAGCCTGAAACCATCCCGAGGCTGGGTGCCATGTCATCACCGGGCGTTTGAGGCTCCATGCCAGAACGCAGAACACTGGCTGAGCTCAACGGCGAAAGCAGTCGCCGTGGAGCTGTTCGATACGCTGCTAGAGGCACAGGTGCTCGCCGAGCGATGGAGAATGCACTACAACACGGTGCGGCCGCACAGCTCACTCGACTACCGGCCGCCGGCACCCGAAGCGACCCAGCCATGTCCTCCAGCCTCGCCCTCCGGACATGGCTGAACGGAACGAATCCATGAGACTGTGAGTGGTACCACTAATGGGGGGAGGCCAAGTCCAGGAAGCGGTTGAACGGATGGACGGGATGACATGCAGGCGGCATTGGTGGCGCGAGACGACGACACACCTCGCTGTAGCCCTTGACGGGAGGCTGTCATGCCAGAGGACGCTGAGGCGCAGACCATCCGGCCACAGAGGACGATGAAGGTCCTATTGGTGGAGGATGATCCTGCCCTGCCGGCCGCGATCCAGGCGATGCTGTTGGTCGGCAGCAGCAGGACTGAGTTCACACTGGTACATGCAGACCGGCTGCAAGCGGCGCTGCAGTTGCTCAGCGAAGACGGCTTTGACGTGGTGCTCCTCGACCTCAAGTTGCCCGACAGCCAGGGCACCGCAACTGTACGGCGACTGCGAGCCGAAGCGCCTGAGGTGGCGATAGTCGTCCTGACCGGCACTGATGACGAGGAGATAGTCCTCCAGGCTGTCCGCGCCGGCGCGGAGGACTACCTGGTGAAGGGACACGTTGAGAGCACAGCCTTGGTCCGCGCGATCTTCTCGGCGGCCGAGCGGCGCCGGATGATCAACCGCCTTCTCAGAATGTCGTTGACGGATGAGCTCACCGGCCTACACAACCGCCGGGCATTTCAGGCTCTGGCCGAACAACAGGTGAAACTGGCCGCCCGACATGGGATGCATCTTACGTTGTTCTTCGCCGATATCAACGGGTTCAAGCTAATAAACGACAGCCTCGGTCACGGTGAAGGAGACCGAGCACTGATCGAGACCGCCCGCATGTTGCAGGATTGTTTTCGTGCGTCCGACATCATCGCTCGTTGGGGAGGGGATGAGTTCGCCGTGCTCGCGGTGGGATGCTCGGCGGAGGGCGCCGAGGGACTTCTCGGCCGTCTGATGGAGGGCGTGCGCCGCGATAACGACAGCCGGGATCGCGCGTATGAACTGTCCATCGCCGTAGGTATCGCCATGTACGACCCCGCTGCTCCGTCTTCCTTTGAGGCCCTCCTGCGCCGAGCAGACGAGGCGATGTACCAGCAGAAGCCAAGATAGGGCCCTCGACTCCTCGAATGCACCCCCATCCTGTTTGCCCGACCTATTCCATCCGCGCTGCCTGGACCGCACTGCCTTCGGAGGTCTGGCGGAAGGAGTTCCGGGACGAACCTCGAGAGGCTGGAAGCTGTGCCGGAGAACGCGGTTCCGCAGTCGCCCGAGCTGTCCGGTCGGTCCCGCGACGTAGAAGGGTACGCTCACGCGCTTGCGCGGAGTTCGGGTTTTGGGGGTACGCGCGCTGCCGCCGGACCGGGCAGGTGGCGGCCAACAGATACGCGTCAACGAACAGGCGGGAAGGCCCCCGCGCACCAAGTCGCGAAGTATGGCCCCGGATGGCGCACGGCTCAGGCAACGACTCGGATGCCCAGTCTCATCTGGAGAGCCGGGCAGATGACCTCATGTGCGCCTTGATGAACTCGCCCCACGCTTTCCCCGCGGCAGATCTACGTGTAGCTCAGGAACTCGTTTGGGAGAAGCTCGCGGTCACGACCTCGAAGCCGCCCGCTAGCTCCCGGCTCAGCTGGCAAGCAGACGGGCGAGTCACTACCGGGCTACACAGTAGTACGGTAAGGTTACTACCGGCTCATCGGCCAGACCAGTCGCAACAAGGATCGTCCCCTCACGTGTGCCAGGCGCGTTCGGCGCAGTCAGGGCGACGGTTACGGTCAAGGTGCGCTCATCCTGGTGGACCAGCTGAACCGACATCCCCTGCGGGATCACACCGGTCTCGCTGGCGGAGAACGGGACTGTGCTGACCACGGTCACTGCTGCTTCCTTGATCTCGCCAGGTCTACAGAACCCGAAGAACAGACTCGCAGGACGCGGCGTGAACCGGCTGAGTACGTCGATCTGCACCGGCACGTCGATCACGGGGTGTTCGGGGTCGTTCGTGTAGACCTTCAGCATCGCCTGAGTCGGCCCAGGTGCTGTCGCTGAATCGATGGTCAATCTCACTCGGTGCGCAACAGAAGCGCGCTCCAGTTCCCCCCCTGCCACCTCAGCCCGCACTAGTTCGGTGTCTGATTCCACATTCGATATCTCAAGCGTAGGATTGCCTGTCACTGTCAAGCCTGCGGTGGTCGCTGTGCCCGCCCGCAACTGGACACGCAACTCGGCTGGCGAGCACTTCTTGAAACATGGTGCCAGCACGACAGCATCGCCGATGTCGTCGGCTGCCTTGGCGAGCCGAAGCAGGTCCACCTGGGCCATCTTGGCCCAGGATGAGTCTGCAGGGAGATTGTGGATCGCCCGACGCAACTGCTCTGCAGCCTCTGTGAGTCGTCCCAGGCGCTCCAGACAGCGTGCCTTCCCAAGTGGCAGGTCAGCGACGAGTGTCAGATGGGGGTCGCTTGCGGGCCCTTCCGGCACCTGCTCGTATTCCGCAAGGGCGGCCGACCAGTTCCCACGCCGCTCCTCGAACCAACCGAGGCGATACTGGAACGTGACGGCAGCAGGGCTCTGTGGTGGGAGGCTTGCGAGCGCCTCGCGCGTCAGGCGCAGCGCCTCTTCGAGGTCCCCTCGCCCCATCCCAGCAACGTACCCCAGATCGCCCTTCGCAATCGCGGTGTGGCGCGGGCTCACTTCAGCGTACTGCTCCATGGCGACTCTGAATGCCCCCTCAGCCTCGTCCAGTCGGCCGGAGTGCCAGTACGCGTACGCGACTCGCAGTTGAGCCCGGGCCTTCCTGTGCACGTCAGCACTCTCGTCGCCCAGCACATCTTGCGCCGCCCGGATCGCCCCGTCGGCATCCCCTTCCTCGTCACACACATACCCGATCCAAAGACTCGCCTCAGTGCGACCGGGCGCATCGGGGTGCGTTTCGAGATACTCCTCAACAGCCTCGCGGAGTTTGTCATGCCCGGTCCGCCCGTAGAGTCGGTTGAGGCCGTCGATAGCCCCCCCTACGTGGTTAGGGTCGGTCACGCCCTTGAGCAGTGTCAGGAATGTAGTCTCCGCCTGCTCCTCCCGTCCCGTCTGGAGGTAGAGCAGACCAAGCCGACGGTATCCGTCATACACTATGGGACTGGCAGGCTGGGCGCCCTCACTAGCCCATCGGTAGTGCTGGATCGCGTCCTCGATCTCGCCCGCTCCTTCGGAGATCTTGCCGGCCTCCAGATGCACGGCACGCAGGCGTTCGCCTCGGATCGCCGCAGAGACGGCGGCCCTCTCAAAGGCATCGAGTGCTCTATTGGGTCGGCCTGCCTTCAGCTCCCAGTACCCCAGGCGGGTCTCTAACCACGCGAATCCGTCCGATAGGCGGCTCGCGTCTTGGTATGCCTGCTCGGCTTCCTCTGTCCGTCCAGTCGATTCCAGGGCCCAAGCCAAGTAGGCCGCTGCCACGGCTAGGCCGTTGACCGACAGGTCGGGGGTCGCCTGGAGGGCCCGGGCAGTTGCGTCGACCGTTTGCCAGTCAGCGTTGTCGGCGGCGCGCACCATCCCAGGCAGATCTCCGTAGCCGGGCGGCAGATCCGGGAGGGCGACGCCAGCGGCCTCGAGAGCTAGCACCAAGCGGGATGCACCAATAGCGGAATCGGGGGCGAACTCGTGCCACCCGACACCACCCATCGCCGCCGCGCCACCCGGTACATCGCCTAGTGCCAACCTGACCCAGGCCAGAACCACGCTCGCCTCGGTCCGGACGTCCGTTGGGGGCTGCTGCGATGTCGCCAGCAGCTCCAGGGCGGCCTTCGCTCCGGTCAGGTCTCCGCTTGCGTATAGGTAGCGTCCGAGGTCGAGCCGCAGGCCCGGCTGTTCCTCCTCCGGGGCGTCCAGGTCAACCTGATCAGCGAGCAGGCTGGCTGCCTCCTGGTACTCGTATTGGAGGGCGAGCTGTCTGGCGTTCCCCAAGGGGTCATCTGCCGCAGGCTGAGCCCGGGCGACATTCGCCAAGTGTGGGAGGACACTCACCGCACCTCCCAGGACGGCCAGGAAGATCGTGCGAGACAGTCCGCTTGCCCTGCACATGCCGTCACCCCTCTCCGGCACTCCACGGCCTTCGTACCTCCGGTCGACGGGCTACGGAGGCGAGTGCCTGATGCTGTCAAGGTACTCCGCGTAGTTGAATCGCGGACTGTGCTCCGCGTCATGGCAGGTTCGACACGTTCGTTCGGAGGCGCCTGGTAGTACGTGCGCCTTGCTTCCGGTCGCGCTGTGCAGCAGGCCATCACCGTGGCACGCAGAACACTGAACCGCGTCGTCGCCGGGTGGCAGATCGGCAACCTGTCCGGTTCGTCGATAGTACTCGGAATGGCAGGCCAGGCATTCAGGTGTGAACCGCCCCTCAGCGCGCAGCGTCTCGGCGGCCGTCGCATGGTCGCTCTCCGCCCAGGAAAGGGCCTCTGGCTTGTGGCATTCCACGCACCTATTGGCCGACGCGTAACCGCGCTGCGTCGGAGGGCGCGGAGGGGTCTGAGGCTCGGTCCGCGGTCTCCTTCGCAAGAAGGTCATCACAGCCTGCCGCACGCCCTCGTGCAAAGGCCCGTTGTCTGTGACCGGGTGGACGCGGTGGGCGATCCGCGGTGTCCCAGCCTCGAGAGCGATCGTGATCTCCCCGATGGACGTTCCCGAGTGGGGCGGCAGCAGGACCATGCAGCCGTTGATCGTCTCGGGCTCAGGCAGGCTCACACCTCCGGCGACCTCGATCAGAAGATCGAATCGGCCGGCGATGTCTTCCTGTTGGAGGAGGTCCTTGTCGAGTGACAGGCCGAGGCGACCCACGGCGATCACGATGGCGCAGGCATCGCTGGCCGCGTCGACCACTGGCGCGAGGGCACGCGCCAAGTCCGTTGGCGACACGGGCGAGATGGGCGCGGCCGCGAGATGAACCAGCGCGACACGCATTCCGCCCACGCTACACATCTTGACGCGAAGCGCGGCGTCCCCAGGGAGCATGGCGTCCGGTGCTACCCACAGGCCCCGTTCAGCAGCGAGAGCGGGAAGGTCCGGGCATCTCTCCAGGTCGGCGCTGTTGGGGAAGATCGCGTCATACGCGAGGTCGCGAGCCACACCGAGAACGGTCGGATAC
>CBFDAZ010000220.1:0-7917 GCA_965602825.1 uncultured bacterium | reverse complement strand
ACTACTCCCACGCCAGCATCCGCGGGGCCTTCATCAGCCAGCAGGCGGCGCTCTTCAGCGACAATCGCGAGGGCTGGGTCAAGTGCCTGGAAGACCTCGGCTACCAGTGCGAGTTCCTCGCGACGCCGGAACTCGAAGCCGGCGAACTGACCAAGCGCAACTACGCTGCGTTCGTGCTGCCGTACTCGGTCGCGCTTTCTGAGAAGGAAGCCGTGGCGCTACGGCAGTACGTCGAGAAGGGCGGTCTGCTCCTCGCCGATGCGAAGACCGGGATGATGGATGAGCACTGCAAGACGCTGGGGAAGGCCCGCCTCGAAGACGTGTTCGGCATCGCCCGAGACAAGCCTGACCCGCTGCGTGCGTCTCGCGAGGGTGAGGTCCGCTTGACACGGGACTCCGAGGCGTGCAAATTGGCCGGCCTATCGCTCGACGTGAGCGTTGCGGAACCCGACGTCAAGGTGCGCGACGGGCAAGCGTCTGGAACACACGGCGAGACGCCGGCCGCAGTTGTGAAGCAACTCGGCAGAGGGCACGCCGTCTTCCTCAACCTCTTCTTCGATACGTACACCCAGCGACGGGGGCTCAACGTCGAGAGCCAGATGCTGCGCCTTTGCGAGAACCTGCTCCGACTGAGCGGTTTGGAACCGGCCGTGGACGCGAACGCCCAGGGAGACCCGGCGCCCCACCTGTACACGGCGCGCTACACTGATGGCGAGGCGCTCTACGTCGGCACGGTGATGGATGCGGGCGACAAGGAGACGGACTGGTCGACAGGTGTGGTGGTGGAGTTCCCGAAGGCCGGCTTCCTGTACGACGTGCGCCAGCAGAAGCCGCTGGGCAGATCGGATAAGGCGACCACAACGCTGCTTGCAGGTGGCGCGGCCTTGTTCGCAGTACTGCGCTACGAAGTCACCGGTGTGACCGTCGCTCCGGGCAATCCGGCGGTGGCACGCGGGAAGCCGGTGGGGTACACCGTGACGGTCCAGGCAGCCGGTGGCAAGCCAGGTCAGCACGTTGTCCTGGTCGAGGTGCTCGATCCCAAGGGGGAGCCGCGTCCGCACTACAACGCACAGCTCCTGGCCCAAGATGGGAGGGCGACGGGCCAGTTCGTTCCGGCGCTCAACGATCCGACCGGGCGGTGGACGATCCGCGGGAGAGACTTGGTGAGCGGCAAGGCTGGAGCGGGACTGGTGGAGGTACGGGAGTAGGTCGCCGGTCCGCATCCCTCGTCTCGGCATCTACGTCTGCTGCGCTTCCGCATGTACTTCGGGCAGACGCGCGCTGAATGTGCTAGTGGCCTGTCTGAGAAACCGCAAAGAGGCCGGAATCGTGTTACGCATGGGCGAAGCTGAACTGCGTCTCCATGCTCCGGGGACGCACCTGACTAACCCTAAGCCCGTGTCTTGCCTCTATAAGGGCGCAGACGGGCATGATATCGCATTGAGAGCGGTTCATCGGAGCATGATGCCAGGTGCAGAGCCACACTCGCAGGCGGCCCGACTGAGATGCGTGTTACGGTTTTGATTACTCGGACAGGCTCCTAGCGACGTAGATGGTCCGGTTCTGGCCAGGAAAGCTGGCACGGGAGGTTCCCGGCGGGCAAGCGCGGGTCCGCGTAAGGCCACCAAGCGGCCCCCGATCGCACCGATCTACGCACACCCACTCACCCGCTCAAGCGTTAGGCACGATTTCCAGAACCCCAGCGCAGAGAAGCCCCTCAGCTCTCGTCCGCTCCCCGCTTGGGGCAAAGGACCTCGGGCCTAACCTGCCCGGCTACTGGAAGGCCGGACGGGGCTCTTCGCTCCGGTTGCCAAACCGGATGCGGCTCGGGACGCGGCGCAGGTTGCCGGTGGCTATGTTACCTTCGGGATCGAACACGACACTCGTTCCCCCGACCGCGATGGTCAGGTCCCGCAGTCCCGGCATCTCGACTCGGGGGTACGCCTCGGAGTCGAATTGCTCGCCATCGACCTTCACGTAGTCTTCCCCGAACTCCAGGAGCGCGCCGTCACGCGTTCGGTACATGATCCGTCCGTTGTCGGCGACGGGGTCAGGGTTGCGGCGTAGCACGCTGCGCTTGAAACTCCCGTACCCAGCGAACAGCGCGGAATCGCCGACCTCGATCACGCACGCTTCACCATCCGCGTCCGGGACGCAACTCGACTTCAGCCACAACCCGCCATAGGCCTCATCGGTTGTGCGCTCCGACGTCTCGGCGTCGAACTCGGGGACACCCCGGGCCGGCTTCCACGCCACGTAGATGGTACCGTCCGTCAGGAACGCCCACCCATCGATGATCTCGTGCTCGAAGCCGAAGTGGTGAAACAGGCGTAGCGGCACACCGGGGAACTCCCGCTTGCCCGCCCACACGCCCCGCATCGTACCGCCGGTCTGAGCGAAGCCCACGTTGCGGTGGGTGAAGTACCGGTTCATCTGGCTGCGCTGCTTCGAGGGGCCGGCCAGTGGGACGCACCCGAAGGGCAGGACGCAATGCCTCGGCGATGCCGAGGACTGGATGTGCATGCCGTAGATGTCGTGCGTGCCCCCTGTCGGCAGGCGAAAGCTGCCGTTCTGTGGCGCCTGGTGGGATGCGATCATGAAATCCCGACTCCGGAACGCATAGTGCCGCCATGTTCGCGCGGTGCCCGTGCTCAGCCGCGTCTCCAGGGGCTTTCGGTTCCCGTGCATCCGGGAAACGACCCGCAACGGCCGGTAGTTGCTGACGACCCACGTTGCCAGCGGCCAGATGCCCTCCACGAGGTCGTGGTGCTCTGGGAACAGGTTGTGGACCAGGTTGGCCTGCGGCGTTAGGGCCGAGAGTGACCAGCCCCAGCTCCGAAGCGAGCCCGACGCGAAGTTGCCGTTGACCACGAAGCCGCTCAACAGCGCCAGGTAGTGGTCGACAACCATCGTCGCCAGGCGCTGCACCTCGGCATCCTCGGAGAACTCGGCGAGGTTGAGCACCGCCCCCATGGTCCACTCCAGGTAGAATCGCCCCCACTCGTGCGGGCCATCTCGAAGCAGCGATGCCATCGTCGACATGAGCCACACCTTGCCGGCCGCGTACGACTCGAGTTCCGTCTTCCCCGCCAGCTCGTGTGCCAGGAACTGAGACGAATTGCGCGTCATGCGGATGTTCTCGCTCGACCGTTCGTACGGAGGGGCGCAGTAGAGCTCGAGCCACCGGTCGAGCACCCGCGTGACGTCTCCCTCAAGCCGGTCGGCGTACAGCGCGTACGTGCGGATGAAGACAGTGCGGCCCGAGTGGTTCACGACCGATGAGTAGCCGCCGAGGACGTCGCTCGCGTCGTTGACTGGCCACTTGTGGACCATCGCACGTAGGTACGCGTTTGCCTCGTCCAGGCGGCCCTCCGCGGCTTCTCCCATCTCCACCAGCGCGAAGATGGCCAGGCTCTTGTTCAGGTAGTTGCCGGCCGCATCGTCCTTCTCGCCGGCTAGGACGAGGTTCGGTCGAGGCAGCCTGGGGTCTTCTTCGCCGGGGCCATAGCGCTCGTCCATCCGGCGGATCAGCTCGGCCCGCCGCGCGTCCAGCGGCGTTCGCCTGGTCTCGCCCTCTGCGCGCTGCGCCGCCCCCGTGAGAAACGCAGCGGCCCCAAGCGCCAGCGCCACGTGGCCCGGACTCCGTGCAACCCGACGCCTTGCGCTCCGCGGGGCGCGCATCATCCCGCCTCCTTCCGGCGACGCCTTTTGATCCTCGGCGCCAGCGTAGCAGACCATCCCTCGTACTGGTGCCGCAGCCGCTCCGCGATGGCCGGTTCCTGAGCGACCACGTTGGTCCTCTCCCCCAGGTCGCTGCGCAGGTTGTAGAGCTCGACATCGCCCTGGCGGTTCCCGAGAAGCTCACGATCACCACTCCGGACGGCCCACTGTCCCCCATCATCCCTCCAGAATAGCGCCTCGTGCAGTGTCCCGTCGACCGCGCCCTGCAGCGACGGCAACATGTCCGCGCCGTCGTATTCACGGTCGGAGGGCAGGTCGACGCCCGCCACCGCGCAGATCGTGGGCGTGATGTCGAGACAGATGATCGGCTCCTCGCGCGCCGTACCCGCGGGCACCGTGTCCGGCCACCGCACGAGAAACGGCACGCGGATTCCGCCCCCATAGGGGCTGTGTTTGCAGTCTCGGAGAACCCGAATCGTTGCTGGTGCCACCCGGTAAGCAAGCCGGCCCTTGTCGGCGCGCAGACCCAGGCACTGGCGTACCCGTCGGTCAGTCGCGCACCCTCCTGCGCCAGCCGGTCGATGGTGGGGCGTGCTCACTTCGGGAGGATGGTCGTAGCAGCTCAGGTCCGCATAGCCCTGGTCGTCCGACACAATCAGGACGACGTTGGGCTTGCGACCATCGGCGCGCAGCGCACCCGCCGCGGCGCCTTGCTGGAGATGTAGTGCGGCTGGCGCGGCCGCGAGCGCCCCCAGGGAGTCTCTACGCGTGACGCGCTGCTCCTCTGGCATGGATGGTCCTCTTCACACACGGCGTCGTGGTTGGCGTGTTGCGGACTCCGGGATCGCCCCCCTTGGCTTCGCCGCGTCACGGCCGCGTCCTCCTGGGACGGCAGGTATGGCGCGTGCGGCGATTGAACCAGGCGACATTCGGAGAAGGAGGCAACAAGGGAATGCGGGGCATGACGGCTGTGGCAATCTCGGGCTATCTGATCGCGTCGCCTCCCGTGGCGCTGGTGCAGGACGTTTCGGGGATGTGGTTCACACCTGAGGACTTCGGTGCCGTCGGCGACGATGGCGAGGACGACAGCGATGCCTTTGATGAGCTCGCGAAGGTGCTCGAGCGGGATGCGACCGTGCTGATCCCGGCAAGGCGCTATCATCTCAGCCGAACGTGGAGGCTCCCTTACGTACAGGGCGGGCGGATCATGGGCGCGGGAGGACTGGCTCACCACGACATCAAGCTCTCGAGCCCCCTCCGCGGCGCGGCGGCCGAGATTGCCTGGATCGGGGAAGCTAGTGGGACGATGGTGGAGGTGCCGGGCACAAACCTCGTGTGGGATGCAGTGTCTCTCTAGGGAAGGGACCTGGCGGACGTGGGGCTGCTGGTCCTCAAACCCACGGACCGGCGCGGCCTCGGCACAGGCAAGCACACATTCCGAGGGCTGTCCGTCCACGGCTGCGATACCGGCATCCGCCTTGGTGATGGCGGCAACAACGTCGACTCGTGCATCTTCGAGTACACCTACGCCGAGCAGTGCGATGTCGGTGTGCTGCTGGACGCCAACATGGCCATGGGTCACTACTTCACCTACCTGCACATTCGCAAGTGCCCGATCGCGGTGTGGGTGCGGCGTGGGGGCGACGTCGTAATCCGCGGCGGACTGAACACGTCCACCGGTACGTTCCTCAAGATCGGCGACGAAGCCCCCCAGGTCAAGCCGGGTCGCAACAACGGCATGATCCTGGTTGAGGGAATCAAGACCGACGCACAGAACAAAGGGATGCAGTGGCTTGAGGTCGTAAAAGGCGATTGCGCCACTACATTCAGGAACTGCCACCAGGCCTGGACCGAGGACGGCAGCAGGTACCCCCGCAAGTGGGTCCTGCGCGGCGAGATCAAACTCACGATCCGAGACAGCGTCAATCTCTTCGGCCTGGAGTCGTTCGTCCTGCAGTCGAGGGGGACGAGCCAGAAACCCAATGTGCTGATCGAGAGGTGTCGCGTGGACTTCGGGCGCACGCCGGAGGAGTGGATCGAGTCGACGACAGGTCACTGGCGCTTCCGGGTGCGCGACTGCTTCCGGTGGGACGGCGAGCCGCTTGAGGATGTCGACCGCTAGCGTTCCTGGAGGCCGCTTGCGGAGGAACACAATGACAGCGGTTCTGCTGGCGCTGGGGACGGCGCTGTCGGCGCCCCAAACGGTCTCCGCAGAGACGGCGGAGCACCGGGACATCATTGCCACCGCGTTTGACCACCCCTTCATCACTGACGCCGAGTTGGAGATGTACCGCAGTAACACCCGGGGGCGCGTGACGTGCGACACCGGCTTCGTGCTGTTCCGCTACCCGGGAATCAGCGCGGTGCAGGTGGATGGCGAGCCAGCCAGAGGGCTGCAAACGGAGCCGGACTTGCTGCGAGTTGAGTTCCCCGCCGGTACGCACGATGTCGAGATCATCACCGATGGGGAGGCGGAGGAGACCGACCCATCCCCAGGTGCCGACGGCCCGGAGGCGGTCGATACGGTTGAGGCATTCCAGGCCGCCGGTGAACAACTGCAGCCGGGCGACGAGCTGGTGGTGCGGGACGGCACTTACACGGGCTGGACGGTGGACTTGGGGGCGCAAGGTACGGCTGAGCGCCCGGTTCTAGTTCGGCCCGAGACTCCGGGCGGCGTGACGTTCACCGGAGACACGCAGATCCGCATCGGCGGCGATCACCTGGTCCTGAAGGGCTTCCGCTTCGAGCACTGCGGTCCGCGCACAGCTCTCCGTCTCATCGAGGCCAGCGACAACCGTGTGACCCAATGCCACTTCATCCAGTCTGGCGGCAACCCCGCATCGTCGTTCTCAGGTGTCCTGGTCGTCGATATGGGCTGTCACCGCAACCGGATCGACCACTGCTACTTCACCGGCAGCACCGCAATCAGCATCCAGCAGAGGGTGCGTGGGCTTGAGGGGTACGGGACGGACAACCGGATTGACGGCAATATCTTCCGCGACATCTATCGCACCTGGAACAACGCGCTGGAGCCCATCCAGCTTGGCGGCGGCGAGTTGGCGCGACTGCGGTGCGTGGTCGAGGGCAATCTATTCGACCATGCGTGGGGCGATGCGGAGATCATCTCCAACAAGTCGTCAGCGAACGTGTACCGCCACAATGTCGCGGCCCACTGTCCCCACGCCTCCTTCTGTCTGCGCGGGGGCGATGACGCCCTGTTCGAGGGCAATGTTGCTGTCAACTGCGGCGGCGGGGTGCTTGTGCTGGGGAGGCGCCACCTCATCTTGAACAACCTGATGGTCGATCAGGAGGGACCGGCGATCGGACTGCGCACGGGCTGCGCCAAGGTGACCCTGCGCCGAGCCCCCGATGACTGCGTCATCGCTCACAACACGATTGTGAACTGCCTCGCGGGCATCGTAGGTGGTGGACAGACGGATGTCATACACTTCCTGCCCCAGCGACCGATCATCCAGAATAACCTGATCGTAGGCGACTCCGGGAGACTGATTGACACCCGCTACTTCGAGAACGCGACGGTCCGCGGCAACCTGCTCTGGGCTACCGGGAGCGCCCAGCCCGGAGACGCCGGTGAGGAGGCGATTCTGGAGGACCCACGCATTACCGGCCGGGGGCTGGAAGTCCGTCCGGCCGCAGATGGCCCCGCTGTCGACCGGGCAGTCCGCATGGATGAGGTCACGGTCGGCCTGTGGAGTAGAGCGAGACCCCAGGGCAACGCGCCGGACATCGGGGCGGAGGAGCTCGGTGCCGTTGAGCGGACGGTGGAGCTTCCTCCTATCCCGCCGAAGCCGCTGCTCGCGCCGCAGCTCTACAAAGGCGCTCGCGTGCTGACCCAGGACCTGGCGCAGCCGCGGTCAGGCTGGCGGGCCGACGCGGGCGCCTCGGTTGAGGGCGGTGCGATGGTGCTCGCGGACGCATCGGCCGAGCTCGAGGCCTCGCTCCCAGGCGACTTCGTGCTGGCGTGGGAGTATCGCGCGGAGACCCTCGAAGCCAGGGCATCGCTGACGTTCGCGGGCGATGCGCCTGGGGATGGCGCGACGCTGTCTTGGGGCGGTAAGACCGCTGAGGGCAAGCCTCGCTGGCTGGTCGAGGCACGGCGCCCCGGAACCGACGTTGTGGTCGCCGATGGGCCCGATACTGTCGCCTACCTGAACGACTACCCGGTCGTCGGATCCTATGTCACCAAGCCGGACACTCGCACGGCTCCGGACCCGA
>CBFDAZ010000219.1:0-7960 GCA_965602825.1 uncultured bacterium | reverse complement strand
TGAAGGACACGTCCTCGAGCACCGGCCGGTCGGCGTCGTAGCCGAAGGTGACGTCCTTGATGTTGACGCGGCCCTCGATCTTGGACACCGGCACCGCCTCGGGGTTCTCGTAGTCCTCGGGCTCGGTATCGATGACCTCGAACACCCGCTCGGCGGCGGTGAAGGCGCGCTGCATCCAGTCGTTCAGGCGGCTGAGGGACTGCAGCGGGCGGTAGAACATGCTGATGTATGCGAAGAACGCCATCAGCGAACCAAGCGTGAAGCCTGTCCCGCCGATGATGCGCTGCCCGCCGATCCACCAGATCAGGAGCGTGGTCGCCGATATGGCGAATCCGGTGACCGGGAAGTAGATGGCCCAGACACGATCGGCCCGCACGCCGGCCTGGAAGAGGTTGTAGGCCCGCTGGTCCACCGACTCGACCTCTCGATCTTCCTGGGCAAAAGCCTTGACCACCCGCACACCGGAGATCGCTTCGTTGATCCGCGAGAAGAGCTTGGACCAGCGGTGCCAGAGACGGTGGTAGATGCGGCGGATGCGGCGCCAGAAGATGGCCGCTCCACCCGCGACGATCGGGGCCGGGACCATCACCCAGATCGCCATTCGCCAGTCGATGACAAACAGCATGATGGCGATGCCGAGGACCAGGAGGCCATCGCGGGCCAGCGTCTCAGCGCCCTGGGCCACCATGTGGTGGATGTAGTCGCTGTCGCGGGTGACCCGCGACATCAGCCCGCCGGTCTCCTTCTTGTCGAAGAACTTGAGCGCCAGGTGCTGCATGGCGTGATACAGGTGGCTGCGGACGTCAAAGGTAATCCGGCCGCCGAGCCACACCATGATGTACCCGTGGGCGATCTGCAGCACGGTGCCCCCGACGCGGACGGCAAGCAAGAGGGCCATCAGGTGCATCAGCAAGGCCAGGCGTTCGGGTGTCGTCGGAACCGGCCCGGTCTTCGGCAGCACCAGGACGTTATCCACCAGTTGCTGCATGAGGACCGGGGGAGCCAGCTCAAGCGCCGATCCCCCAAACGAAACGAAGAGGGCGGTCAGCCCGATGTGCCAGTACGGTTTGAGGTAGCTGAACAGCCGTCGCAGGATCTGGCCCTTCTTCACGCAGGCCGGGCAGTTGGACCCCCACGGAGGCAGCACTCGCCCGCAGTTCGGGCAGACGCGACTGTCCTCGTCGGCCTTCAAGAGCTTGGGGACATCGATCTCCTTGTCGGACTTCGTGAGGTCATCGATCGCCCGGGAGAGCTTGTTGAAAGCTGCGGCGCAGGAGTGGGAGTAGGCGATGACGTCGCGCGGCTGCCCGCTGACGGTCACCTGCAAGATCGCGCGCCCAACCTGCATCTCGACGGCCGAGCCCTCGACGTCCTCCAGGGAGACGATAAGGTGTGGCGCTCCGTCTTGCTCGGCCTCGGGACCGAACACGAACAGATGGCGCGACGTGACGACGAGCCACTGCTCCCCGAAGCGGCCGTCCGGGCCCAGGTCCGACTTCGCGATGACGACCACATCCTCGCCGTCATCAAGGACGGCCTGGATGCGGTCGTGGAGCGGCCCTTCCACCCCGTCGCCGGGGGTCATCGGGATCGGGTCGGGCAGGTCAAGTTTTGGGGGTTTCTTGGCAATCCACACGATAGGTTATACGCGATATACCCGCGACAGGTTCACTCAGCATCAACGTCACGTACGCAAACGCGAACGAGGCCGCTCAACGGCCTCGCGACAGCGCGGATGGAGCCCAACACCCGGCCACCGGCTACAGCGCCTCGGCCGGGACCAGCTACCTCTCGAGCTTCGGCATTGGCGAGAGGCCTTTGGCCCTCGGGTAACGAGCGCGAGTCAACGCGGCCTCGATGTAACCGCGGGCTTTGTGCGGGTTGTTCGCGGCCCAAATGATGCTCTCATGGTCGAGCGAGTCGATCCGGTCATTCATCGCCTTCAACACATCCATGCAATTGATGAGTGCCCGGTCCACCGGCATTCTCTCCGGGTTGATGTCAATCCCGAAGTACCCCTCGTAGCCGTGCATCTTCAACACGTACAGGGCGGCCTCCGCCTGCTCGGGGGCGATGACGCCGACGTTGAGGTCCTGGTCGTAGTTCCCGAGCGGCTGGGAGTTCCAGTGGGTGTGGGCCAGACGGCCGTGTTCCAGCACGAGGCTGAAGGCGCTCGGGAGGTCCTCAAAGCCCATCAGTACGTGGCCGACTTCGGGGTTCAGGGTCACCATGGCGTGACCGCGGTCCAATAGCCGGCGGTTCTTCGGGTTCTTCAGCAGGCTCTCGGTCTTCAGCCCCATCAGGAGACCCTCGGGTGTCGTCCCGTACAGGATGTGGCCCCGTGGTTCGTAGGGCTTGGGCTCCTCGGCGACCCGGACGCCGGGCACCGCGTCCATGGCCTCGGCGAGGCCCGAACAGAAGCGGTGTCTTGCCGCGGCCAGGTCGTAGCCGAACGGGTTCTCGTAGCCATCGATACCCGGCCACACGACCACGACCTCCACGTCGAGCTGCTTGCTGATCGCGAGGGTCGCCTTGGTCCGCTCGATGGCGGAGCGGCGTGCCTTTGGGATCGGCGAGGAAAGGGCGCCCCACTCATACTGCCTGTCGAAGAAGATGTGCGGGGCGATCATCACCAGCTTCAGGCCGGTATCCTTGATGAAGCTCGCCCAGAGGTCGAAGTTCTCCTCCGAAACCTCATTCGGGTAGTGCGCCTCGAGGCCGCACAGCCCGTACTTCTTGAGGCCGGCGGCGATCTCCATGATCTCTTCCATGCTGTACTTGTCGTCCACGTAGGAATCATGGAAGCGGCCGCCGCCGGGGGAGAAGAACCAGACGCCGGCGGAGAACTTGAGGTCCAGCGAGAAGCTGTCCAGGTGCTTCACCATACGAGCTGGCGATTTGATCTTGGCCTGTGGTCGGAGATCCGGGAGTGCCATGGTCGAGCGCCCCTCTCTTGGGCCGCGTAGTGTCCTTACAGTCTGGTCCTCTATAGGGAGATTCGGCGGCTGCGTGCGGACACCTTCCCCTATCTTCGTCCGGGCCGCTTTCCCGCTCGGGACGAGGTCAGCGGCGTGCCCGGGGGCCCACCAACGCCTCGGCGAGTGCGTCATCGATCACGAGGTGATTGACGAGCCCCATCTCGAGGGCGGCCCGGCAGATGGCTCCCTTGGCCTCGCTCTCGGCAATGAACAGCGTGCCGGCTGCTTGCTGGTTGCGGGCCTTATCGGCCAGCGTACGCAGGTGGGCGATCTCCAGGGCTACCAGCGACCGGTTGAGCACTTGCCCGATCTTGCCCCGGGCTTCCTGGGTACGGTCTCCCACCACCTGGACGAAGCGCCACAGGATCTCGCCAACGACGCCCTCCTCGCTGAGGCGGTCCATGTAGTCCGGCGATGCAAGATCCTCGTCGTCGGCGAGCGGCTCCCACCATGATTCCTCAGGCCACCACGCAGTCCACCCCAACGGACCTACGCTGAGGACGGCGAAGTCGAGTTGATGCGCCCAGGCACCGTCCCCAATGAAGAGCTCCCGGTAGCCGGCGTCGCTTGCCAGGATCTCGTGGGCCAACTCGTACCGGCGTTCATCGTGCGTGGGCATCGGGGGGAGGCGCGCAGGGACAGCCACGGTCAGGGGGTCTCGGTCAGATCCCACCGCATGGGCAAAGGTCTGCGCCACACCTTGGGCCGAGAACCGCCAGTGGGGCTGCGAGCCCACCGTCCCGGTAACGTGACCGATGGCCGGAACCACCAGCAGGTCGGGGAGTCTTCCGCCGCCGGGCGCGGTGCTCCGCGTGGACTCGAGCGCGGAGCAGAAGGCCTCGCACGTTCTCCCCCATGAAGTGGCCGCTACCCTCGTCTTTGGCGGGTCCTCTGCGGCGGGCACTGCGAGTCTCGGCGCCAGTTCGGAGACGAACAGAATGGCTGCCGCACGGCCCAGAGCGGCCAGGACGAGGTCGCGCGCTCCCCGGGCTTCACGGTCGCCACTCGCTCCGGTTCTCCTGTCACCTCGGCCGACGCCCGCGGTGAGACCTCTGGTCGCCAGCACGATGCAGCTGTCCAGCGCCCAGCGTCGCGCGATATCCTCCTCCACGGGCACGTTCCGCAGCCCATGGAGCGCGCCCAACAAGACATCGCGAGGGACCTCCAGCCTCCATGTCTGGTACAGGATTCCGCTCTTCTGCGCCTCGCTCAACCACCGTGACACGCTAGGTTGACTCGCCTTGACCGGCATGATCTGGGCTATGTGCTCCATCGGTAGCTCAAGCGTGCGGAGAAAGGCTGCTATGACGACCTCGGGACGGAGAGCCACCCTGTATCAGCTCCTTCCCCAGTATCCTACCACACATATCTGCAGAGCTCAATGGTCGATAGGGGGATATTCGCTTGTGCATACTCCAGGTGTCGCGTCGGCAGGCAAAGTGGGGCAGTGCGGGCTATCTTGCGTGGCGCACAGGCTCAACCGGAGGAGATCCGCCCGGTCCACGATGGGATGGGGCGCCTCAACTCGTAGGGGAAGGTGGGAAGCCATGTGGGCCATTCAGAAGACACGGCGCGAGCGGGTGGACGAGGGAGAAAATGCCTTATCGGATAGGTTGACATCCCCTGATGATCCGTGCTATACTCATAAGAGTATACTGTTCTATGCGCCTGCGCATATCCCGAAGGGATGAGGACAATGGACGAGCTCACTCCAGACGGGGAGTTGAGTCTCCCGTGCAGCATCCCAATCCCCGCTCGGTGGTGGCCATCGCCTGATTGGGAAGAGGGCGACCTGGTCTACTACGGGGCAGTCGAGTTGACGTGCGCTGGGGCGCGTGTCGTTGGGTTGTCGCTCGACCCCGCTCTCGGGACGGCGTTTCCCGTCCGCCCGGAGGATGGTACTCACCAGCCGGGCTGGCCGAGGTGAGTGGCCCCTTGGGGGCCTCCGCGCTGGGGGCGGCCCAGCCGGCCGGCAAGTAGTGCGCCTGTAGGCGCCATCTCAAAGGAGGAGTTGCTATGTCCAATGCAGTCCGCCGTGTTGTTTCTCCGACCCGTCGTTCGTTCTTGAGCGTGGTTCTGTTGCTCTGCTCCGTCCTGGCTGTTAGCTGCTCGGGGGGCGTCGGTGCGGCCCCCTCGCCGGTCGTCTTCGCGGATGCCTCCGGTTCCGGTTGGCAGAGCCGAATCTACTCCTGGGAGTGTACGCCGACCTACGACGCGACGCCCGCCGCTGTTGGCCACTGCGCTGTCAAGGCCATACTCGGTTCCTACGGAGGGTTGGCCTTCCAGGCCTCCTCGCCGCTGAACGCAGACGGCTTCGTTGCCCTTGCGTTCTGCGTGCGCGGGGCTGCGGGTGGCGAGCGCCTTCGCATCGGTCTTTACGAGGACCGGAAGGAGCTGCCCGCTGTCGGTGGTTTGAAGCTCAGCGCTCCCTATCTGGCGCGGGTGACCACTGAGTATCAGCGTGTGGTGATTCCGCTCACCGCGTTCCGCGCCGCGGGGTGCAAGCTCTCGAAGATAACGTTCATGAGCGATTCGCGCGGCAGCCAGACGATCTACCTCGATCAGATCGAGTTCCTGACGACGCTGCCGGAGGCTTCACCGACGGAATGAGGTTCGTCATCGGCCCGGGTGGGATCGCCGAAGCTCCCACCAGCGGCCCAATATCGTCCACCCTTCGCAGTCCATTCCGAGTTCGGAGGTGTAAACGAGATGAAAGGGCATGCTGGGAGAATCGCGATCTTCATCTTGGCGGCCGCCTCATCGGCGAGCGCCGCGCCGCGCCACGTACCCATCCCATACGCCACCATCCAGGAGGCGATCGACGCTTCTGACGACGGCGACGAGGTCATAGTCGCCCGCGGGACATACCGGGAGAACATCCGCTTCATCGGCAAGGCCGTAAGGGTTGCCTCACAGGACCCCTCTGACCCGCACACCGTCAACGCGACGATCATCGACGGTGGCCAGAGCGGGTCGGTGGTCTCGTTCACCCGCGGGGAGGGCCCGTCCAGCGTTCTGGCCGGGTTCACCATCACCAATGGGAGCGGGACGCCGCACTGGGGCAACGTCTCGGGAGGCGGCATCTACATCTTCGACGCCAGCCCCACCATTTCGAATTGCCGCATCTTCGCGAATCATGTCGTTGCTCGGGGGAAGTGGACCGACGGCGGAGGGATCGCTATCTGGTCCTACCGGCAAGCCTCCTCGCCGACGATCCGAGGGTGCGCCATCGAGTCGAACGGCGCCAAGGGGGACGGCGGTGGCGGCGGCATCTCCATCCGCGGCATTGGTGTCCACGGCCATCCCTTGATCGAGGGCAGCACGATCAGGGACTGCCAGAGCAAGAACGGTGGTGGGATCGAGTGCGATGCTCCCGCTACCATCGGTGGGAATGTCATCGTCGGCAACCACGCCTACTCCATCGGCGGCGGGATCATGTTGTGGCCGGGTGGGGACGCGGCCATCGAGGGCAACACCATTGGGGACAATGAAGCCGGATGGCAGGGCGGCGGAGTCTATTGCTGGGCGGTCGCGCCGACCATCCGGCACAACACGATCCTGGACAACCGCGCGGCGAGCGCGGGTGGCGGCATTTGCTGCGACCGCTCGCCCGCCGTGATCGTGAGCAACACCCTCGTGGGGAACGCTGCCCGGTTTGGCGGCGGGGTGTATTGCTACAAGTCAGCGATCCTCCTGACGAACTCGATCATCGCGTTCTCCGCCTCAGGTGGCGGGATGCACCAGATCGGGGGCGTTGAGGTTCCGGACGTCTCCTACGGCAACGTGTACGGGAACGTGGGCGGCGATTACGTTGGCTTCTCGCCGGCGGGGCCCGGCAACATCTCCCGGGAGCCGTGCTTCGCTTCCGCGCCCAATGGGGACTATCATCTGAGATCGCTGGCTGGTCGCTCGAATCCCACGACCGAGACCTGGGTCCGGGACGCGGTTCACAGCCCGTGCATCGATGCGGGTGATCCGGCCGCTGACTGCACCAACGAACCGCAGCCGAACGGCGGCCTCATCAACATGGGTGCCTACGGAAACACGGGACAGGCCTCAAAGAGCAGCCCCGTGCTCCTGTGGGTGGGCGAGCCCGGCTACGCGGCCGACGGCGTCGATCCCGATGAGGGAGAGCCCGGTTCGGATCGGTTCTTCTTCAGGGTCGAGTACAGGAATCCCAGCGGCGCCCCTCCGCTCAAGGCGGAGGTCTGGATCCAATGCCGCGGTAGCGCTGGCTGGCGAACATACACAGCGCTAACCATGAGGCCAGGTCGGGGTGAGATCAGGGCCGGAATGGTCTTCCGCGCTTCGTGCAAGCTGCCGAATCAAGTCTACCGCTACAGGTTTTCGTTCACTGCTCAAAGCGGCGTCGTTCCGGGAGAGCCCAGCTCGTGGCAGGACGGGCCGCGGATCATTGGTGGGCCGCTGCTCTGCTGGGCAGGCGACTCCGGGTTCGAGAATGACGGTGTCAACCCCGACTCCGGCCCGTTGGGCACTCGCTTCGCGTTCAAGGTGAAGTACCTCGACGGCGCTGGTGATGCGCCCAATGGCGTCTATCTCAGGCTCTGGCGCAACGGGGAACTCTGGACGTGGCGTCTCATGCGGCGGGGGCGAGGGGCCAACTACCGGCACGGCCGGGAGTTCCGGACCTCAGTGAAGCTGAGCCGGCCGGGAGTGTACCAGTACCAGTTCCGCTCGAGCGACCAATCGGGGGAGGCTATCGGCAGGCCCTGTCGCCGGACTGACGGACCGGTCCTCGACGGGGCAGGTCGGGGGACGATAGCGGGTCTATCCGCCGTCCTAACACAGGGCGGCGCTCAGATCACCTTCGTCGCCTCCTCAGCAGCTCAGGTCCAGGCCCGCGTCATGAACATCGCGGGTCGGCCGATTCGTACGCTGTGTTCCGCGAGGGATTGTGAGGCCGGCACGAATACGCTCGTGTGGAATGCCCACAGCGACAGCGGCCTTCCGGTGCCGAACGG
>CBFDAZ010000218.1:0-8017 GCA_965602825.1 uncultured bacterium | reverse complement strand
GCACTCGAAGGCATCGTGCCTGAACGGTGCCAGGACGACCTGGCCGCGATCCTCAGTCATGTGCGGCAGACTTAGCCCGCATCATTCAGGACCTACCGCGGTGCGAGCGCCTGACAGGACCGCGGAGGTCGTTGCCCGTCTCCGAAGTCCGAGGACGGGGCGATCAGCGCCACAGTGTGCTCTATGGCAAGCCTCGACTCCTGAACAGAGTTTTCTGCCGGAAGGGTGCGGGAAACCGGCTCTTTTTCAAAAGAGCGGGTTGCCCGCGACGTTCGTCGTGAACAGGCCGGGTTAGGGCCTCGAAGCCGGCTCAGTCTTGCGCAGGACTTTCCTGTCCCGCCGGGACCCGAGTTCGCGCGGCAATCCCCTCTTTGGGGTGGCGTAGACTGCTCCTTCATTGTCGGACTCCTCGTCTTGTCGGGTGACGTATGTCATCCTCTCGGCTCCCCGAATCATACATGGGTACGAGCGCTCACGATGCTGCTGCCGGCTGTGATGGCATGCTGATCGATGACAAGGGGCTCGTCCAAAGGTGCCAGCAGGGCGAGGCTGTCGCCTACACCGAGCTGGTGCGGCGCCACCGCAAGGCGGTGCGGGGAATCGTATACGCCGTCCTTCTCTGCTCGGACGATGCAGAGGACGCAGTCCAGGAGACCTTCGTGCGCGCCTACGAGGCCATAGGCCAGTACAACGGCCGATACGAGTTTGCCGCATGGGTTCGCCGGATCGCTGTCAACTGCGCTATCGGCAAGCTCAGGGAGCGCGAACGCCACAGCCGACTGGTGAGAAATGCCGCCGCGAATGCAGGGCGCAGCCCCGCAGCCACTCCGGCCGACCAACTGGCGCGAACCGAGCTGCAGACTCGCGTCCGCTCTGCCGTCGTGTGGCTGCCGCTCAAACAGCGCCTCGCGATCACGCTGTTTGGGCTGCAGGACATGACCCTCGCCGAGACCGCCGACGCGATGCAATGCTCAACCGGTACCGTCAAGCAACACCTGCATCGTGCCCGTCAGCGGCTGGCAAAGCTGCTGGCCCATGATCTTCGGGAGGAGTGACCGGTGAACTGCCGCACAGCACGGCGATTGATGCACGAGCTTCTCGATGGGGATTGCGCGGACCAGAGTGGACTCGACAGTCATCTCGCTGAGTGCGAGGCGTGCCGGGCAGAGATGTCGCGGCTGCGCCACGTCCACGAGAGTGTGGCGGAGGCGGTCGGTCGCCCACCGGATCAGCCAGACCTGGCCGAGGACATGAGCGGCATCTGGCACGCGGTACGGGCGCGAGGGCTGGGGCCTGCTCAGCCTGACCGACCCCGGACCTGGGCGGCTGGAGCCTTCGGCCTGGCGGCGGCGCTGCTATTTGGCTTGGGGCTGTGGGCGGGCGGATCCCTCTGGCCGCGCGAAGTGCAAGTGGTGCGAGTCGTGACGGAGACCAAGATCATCGAGAAGAGCATCGAGGTCCCCGTGGTCGAGGAACGTATAGTCATCCAGCGCGTCCCGGTCGTGAAGACGAGAGTCGTGTACCGTGACCGGCCCGTGCCGGCGACCCCAGGCCCTCAGGCCGGTGTTCCGCACGAGCCGGTCAAGGCCGATGAAGTTGTCGTGCGGCTGGACGCGGTGCCCTCCTCTGCTTCCTCACTGGTCAGCCACGAGATCCATTCTGTGACCGCCGTGGAACAGGCACCGCAATCCTCGCGTCCGGCCGCGCTCCCGGACGAGTTACCCGAGCCTGGTGGCGAGGAGAGTGCCACGCTGATTGCGTGGCAGCCGCAGTCGAGCGCCCCGACCGCCGAAAGGGGGAACTGACAGTGGAGCAAGCAACCGGCCTTATCATGGCGACTGTGTTCCTGTTCTCCGGACAGCCCGATTACACCAAGCTCCATCCCGCCGAGGTTATCCAGTTGGTGGACGACGGCGTGACGATCCTCAAGAGCCTGCCGCCCTACGAGGGCGAGCAATTCACCCGGCGCGCCGGCCTGTCCGGGCCGGCAAACACGGCTGAGTTGGTCCCCAACCAGCAGCGGGTACTCGAGCTTGGCTGGCGCGGCACTGCACCGCGATACTACCTCGCCCAGGAAGCCCCCGACCTGTACCGACGGATCGAGCTGGCTGACCGGGAAGGGTACAGCGTGTCCCTCGTGTCCACTGGTGGCGGCCCCGAACCGACCGTACAGGTGGAAGTCACGCGCAAGGCGCTGGTTGGCGGCACTCACGATGCGGCGCTCAATGCCTTCGTTGGCAAGCCGACTCTCGTGAAGACAGTCTGCACGACGTCTGCCACGGTAAGCCCTGGCCGTAATACGGTGCTAATCTGGAGCCCGCCCGCCGGACCGGTGGCGCCGGAACCTGTGCAGCCCCCTGGTATTGCCGTCGGCCAAGTGCCGCCGTGGGCGATAGGCAAGTGGCACCTGGAGGCCGGCGGGGACGCCACGGTGGTGGAGGTGCGCGCGGACGGGACGGTCGTGTTCAGCGACTGGCCCGACACCCCATTCCCCGGGGAGATGACTGTCGACGGGGTGGTCTGGCTGAACTTCGCACCCGAAGGCGAAGACGACCGAGTGCTTGTGATCGGGCGCCTCAATCCCGACGGCACCGGGAGCGGCGCGATCTGCGAAGTCGGCGACGGGCCGGACGACAATAGGTGGACTGCAGCCCGGCTGGCCCCGCAAGGGGGCGGTAGCTTCATGGGCCCTCCTGGGGAGGCCGCAAAATCTCGCCCGGTAGGCCTCGCTGCCGTGCAAGTGCCGCCTTGGGCGATAGGGAGGTGGCACGTCGAGGCCGGGCCGGAGGCCACGGAGATGGAGGTGCGTGCGAACAGCACGGTCGTGTTCAACGACCGGCCCGAGACGCCGATCCCGGTGGAGATCGGTGCCGACGGGGGGGTCTGGCTGGACTGGGCACCCGAGGGCGCCGATGAGCGAGTACTTGTGGTTGGGAGACTGACCCCCGACGGGACCGGGGCTGGCGCGGTCTGCCAGGTCGACGACGAACAGGACGACAGTGTGTGGACCGCGACCCGGCTGGGCCCGCAACCGGAGGCGGGCCCGGTGGAACCTCCTGGTCTGCCGGTGTACCCGGCCGCTGGGCCCCCAGCCGCCGATCGGCAGCCCGAGCCTCCCGGAATCGGGATCCTGCTGGCCGCCGAGGCGCGCGCGCCCGGCCCTGACCCGCAGACCGCGCCCGCGGCGCCGGCCGCGGAGGATGCGCAGATAGAGATCTCGACGATCTGGACGGAGGTCGCGGTTGGTTCTCCGGAGTGGACAGAGCTCATGGAGGCGGACGACAAGGCGCAGTTCCTTCGACAGCTCGTCGCCGACAAGAGAGTCAAGGTCGTCAACGAGCCGCGACTCCTGGTCCTCAACAACCAACGAGGCGAGATAGCCACTGCCGTCTCCGTGCCGGCCGTCGTGCCGCCCCTCGTGCCACTGGGCGCCGCCGACACCCCTCCTGCGAACCGGGTCGCGCTCACAAACACGCTCTGCGTCACCCCGCGCCTCCTCGCCGACGGCAGCATCGCCATGGGAGTGGAGACGCGCTTCGACGGCCTGGGGGGATGGGTCACAGGGCCTCGCGGGGAGGTTGTCCCCATCGTCACCCATCAGGCGACGAACACCCAGTTGGTAGCCGCAGAGGGCCAGGCCGCAGTGATGAGCGCCTTGTCGACCGGCTCCGGAGAGGTAGACCCGGACGGCCATCCCCTCACTCAGGCCACTCAGACGCTTCTGCTGCTCACGCCGCGGATCGTCGACCAGGGCAGCCTGCCCGTTACCCCTGCCCAGGTGGCTGAGCCGGGAGAGGGGGAGGCGCAACTGGCCGCCTGCCGCGCAAACGTGAAAAGGTTGTGTCTGGCCGCCAACATGTACGCCGAGGACCACGATGGGATGCTACCGGCGGAGGACTGGCCTGACCAGCTACGGCCGTACTGCAAGGGGGAAGGGCCGGACCCTTACGTCTGCCCCGCTGTGCCTGAGCTGGAGGTCGGCTACGCCCTGAACCCCGCAGTAGCCGGCCTGTCGCTGAGCGACATCAAGCGGCCGGCCAATCTCGTCCTCTTCTTCGAGGCGGACCTGGTCGACGGGCAGCCCCCGGACGACGCTCAGGCGGCCCTGACCGCGCCTCGGCACGGCGAGAAGATCGTGGTGGGGCTCGTGGACGGCCACGTGGAGACGGCTGACTTCGACGAGCTGCACGAGCTGCTCCAACGCGACCCGTTCGAGTAGGCCCCGGCCTCCTCCAACGGGACGTCAGCCCCATTCCGTGCCATTCGCCGGCCAGGTGGCTACCGGCGGAGATTGAGGGCCGTCAGCCCAGTTGCCGACTGCCCGCTCTCATTCCGTGCAGCGATGCGGATCAGGTACCTGCCGTTCGGTACAGCCAACCCGTTGTTGCCCAGGCCGTTCCAGACGAGGCTGTTGATCCCGGCCTCGCAGTCCCTCGCCTCGCAGATCGTGCGAACGGGTCGTCCAGCGATGTTGAGCGCCGTAGCGGTGACACCGGCGGGTGCCGAAAGGGTGAAGACGATCTCTGCGCCGCCGGTTGCTGCGGGGATCGCGGCAGTGCCGATCAGCTCAAGCGTGCCCTGCGTGCGCCTGCTAGGCAGGGCCTCGCCCATCGGGTAGATGTCCACCCGACCGAGGCTGTTATCGTCGTTGTAGTCCCAGATCCTCGCATGGGGGCTGCCACGGGCCGGGAAGCGGTTGCCCTCGGCCCTGATGAACCAATGCGTCTCGTTGCGTATGTACCATGTGTTGGAGGCGTAGAACCGGTTGCCGCCGTCGTCAGCAGTGTTCGAGTTGGCCAGGTTTCCGAGATTGGGCCTTGAGTCGCCCGCAAGCTCAATGGCAGCTTCGCAGTTCCAGAAGGCGTTGTTCCAGACTCGAGTGGTCCCCAGGGCGTCCACGCAGTAGATGCCGGCCTCGGTTCCGTGGAAGTGGTTGCCCCTGATGAACGCCTTGACTCCGACGACCAATATGCCTTGGTGAAGCGGCGTGACCCCCCCCGGCGAGCTGTATAGGCCGAACTGGTTTGAGTAGATCAGTGAACGGTCACCGGCGTCGGCCAGAGCGATGCCAACGGTGGACATCGAGTGCTTTCCGGCGAACACGTTCGAAAACATCCTCTGCAGCTCCGCGCCATTTGCGCAGAGGACGCCTGTCACCAAGGGGCGCTGGTGAGTGCCCGCAGCGTTCAGGCCGAAGTAGTTCCAGTGGACGCCATTGTCCTTGGTGCCCGCACCCTCGATACGCACCCCTACGCCGCCGCCGGAGATGACGTTCCGCCACTCCGGTCTCGTCTCGGGAGGCGCGATGGCATTGCCCTGCGAGCCCCTGTGGATCCAGACGCAGTCCCTCCAGATAGGCACGTGGAGGTTCCCGTTCCTGGCAAGCCCGAAGTAGTTGCTGCGAACCTGGTTCTCATCGGCATTGCGTATATCAAGGCCGATTCTCATCCCCCCAAGAACGTTGCGCTCAGCCGTCGTCCCGCCGATCAGATTGGAGCGCGTCTCGAACGTAGTGGCCGGTCTGTCGGCATCAGATGCCGACCTGACGATCAGGAACCTCGCGTACAGCGTAATACCCACGCCTGAGTCCTGCGGGTCTGTCAAGGGGGTCTTCCCATCGCGGCCAACGCCGATGTTGTTGTTGCGGATGTGGTTGTGTGAGCTTTCCTGCACGTGGATGCCCGATCTCAGCGGGACCACGCTGCCGGCAGCGATGATGTTCCGACCGGCAGCACCCCCTCCGCCGATCGTGTTGTCGTCCGATGAAGATAGCCCTATCTGATGTGCACCGTTGCGCGCGATCTTCGTGCCCGGCCGGTTGACGCCCACATGACACGAACGAACGACGCAGCCCTTGGCGCCGTTCAGTAAGATGCCATTCTTCGCGAACCTGACGACCGCCAGGCCCGCGATCGTGCAGTCATCTGCCTCGATCGTGAGGCCCGAGGCGAACCCCGCGAGTACCCCGTTGAGAACGACGTCCGGTGCGCCATCGCTGTCGATGTCGCCGTTGATGATCGTCTCAGGGTCCGTGATGGTCGGTAGCGACTTCGTGGGCTTGATGGCCGCCCCGCTCAGGCTGGGACCGAAGAGAATTCTGTCCTTGCCGGGATGGTCGTTCGCCTGCCTGATCGCCCACCGCAAGCTGCCGACGCCGGCGTTCGCATCGGTCGTGACAGTGTAGGTGGCGCCCCACCCGGTGCCCGCAGACAGGAACGCCCCCAGGCACGTTAGCGTCGCTGTCAACATGGTTGCCGCCTCCATTCTGTGTTGTCGGCCAGCTGGCTACCGGTCAAGCCGGAGGGCGGTCAGCCCAGTTGCCGACTGTCCGCGGTCATCTTGTGCAGTAATGCGGACCAGGTACCTGCCGTTCGGTACAGCCAACCCATTGCTGCCCAGGCCGTTCCAGACGAGGCTGTTGATCCCGGGCTCGCAGTCCCTCGCCTCGCAGATCGTGCGAACCGGCCGTCCGGCGATGTTGAGCACCGTAGCGGTGACACCCGCCGGCGTCGAGAGGCTGAAGACAATCTCCGCGCCGCCCGCTGTGGCGACCGCGGTGGCGCCGCTCAGCGCAAGCGTGGCTTCCGTGCCACTGCTCGACAGGAGCCCGCCTGGCGGCGAGATGTCAACAGCGCCGAGGCCGGACTTGTCTCGCCTGTCCCAGATCCTCTTGTGAATGGTGGTCAATCCCGGCCATGGGAAGTGATTCCCCTCGGCCTTGATGGACTTGGCGTTCACATTGCGTATGAACCATGTGTTGGAGGCATAGAACCGGTTGCCGCCATCGTCCTGGGTGCTTCCGTTGCTGAGGTCGCCCAGGTTCGCCTGCGAGGACCCGGTGAGCTGGACAGCGACCACGCAGTTCCGGAACTTGTTCCGCATGATCAGACATGGCGCTGCGGTCCGGTCACAGCGGATGCCGGTCTTCGTTGTGCGGAAGTCATTGGATACCACCTGCGCGCCAACCCGACGGAGGTCCACGCCAACCTCCGCGGGCGTGATCGGCCTTGTGGGTGCCCGTGTGTAGATGCCAAATCGGTTGCGCGCCACATACGAGCCCGCGCCGCTGTAGAGCCTGATGCCATATCCCCGGGCCATGATCGTGTTGTGCGTGATGGACTGGGGGCCAGCCCCGAGGCAACAGACCACAGCGGTGTTGAGGGGCCGCTGCGCTGTTCCCGCGGCATTCGTCCCGAAGTAGTTCCGCATCACGTAATTGTCGCGCGTGCCGTCTTCCTCGAAGCGCACCCCGGTGGTGCCCGCGGAGAAGACGTTCCGGGTCTCCGGCGCGTCGTACAAGCCCATGATCCAGTTGTTCTTCGACCCGCTGCAGGCGCGGATACAGCAGTACGCGATATTCACCCGGGTAGTGCCGTTCCGGGCCAGACCAAAGTAGTTGCCCCGGATATGGTTCTTGTAGGCGTTGCGGAGATCGAGGCCCACGTACATCCCGCCAAAGACGTTGCACTCCGCTGCTACCCCGCCAATCGTGTTGAAGCGCGTCGGGGACACAGCGGCCGGCGTCTCGCCGCCCCCGTCCGTCGCCCTGACCCGGGTCAAGCCGTCCAACGTGACCCCCACGCCCGAGTCATCCGGCGATGTGAGCGGCGTCTTCCCATCGCGAGCAATACCGATGTTGTTGTTCCGAATGCGGTTGCCTACGCCGCCGAGCACGTATATGCCCGACTTCGCCGGATCCGCGCTGCCGGCCGCGATGATATTCCGGCCGCTAGTACCCGTGCCGCCGATCATGGCGGTGCTCGATGAACGGAGGCAGATCTGGTCCCAGCCATTCCGTGCCGCCGTTGTGCCCGGCAGGTCCACGCCCACATGGCACCGGAAGATAACGCATCCGTCCGCGCCCCTGAGCAGAATGCCGTACCTGGCAAAGCCGGTGACCGCCAGCCCCACAACAGAGCAGTCATCGGCCCTGATCGTGAGCCCGGAGGCGGTTCCCGCGCTTGCGCCATTGAGAGCGATGTCAGGCGCGCCATCGCTGTTGATGTCACCGTTGATG
>CBFDAZ010000217.1:0-8021 GCA_965602825.1 uncultured bacterium | reverse complement strand
ACTTGCCGTTCTTCTGGGCGCGGAAGGCCAGATGCTTGCCGTCCGGGCTGAAGCAGAGCCCGGTCCTCCTCGATAGGTCGCACCGTCCGCAGCATGGGAAGAGCTCATACGGGCGACTCTCTTCCCCGTTGACGACCACCACCAGCTCCGCACCCTTCTGCGCAGCATACGCCATCCGACTGCCGTCGGGGCTGAAGCGGGGATATCCGACGGCGCTGTATTCGCGGCCCTTCTTCCCATTGACGACAACGAACTCCCGAGCGGCCTCCTCTCTGGCCTCGTGGACTACATAGACGAGGTCCCGGCTGTTGGGACTGAAGTGGAGGCTGAGAATGCTCTGGTACTCCGCCCCTTCTTGGCCGTTAACCACGACCCGGGCGGGGCCCGGCGGGTGCCGCTCATCCTTGGCGATGTACGCAAAGCGCTTGCTGTCCGGACTAAACGCTGCGCCATCGATACTGCGGTACCAGGGCTGCGGACGGCCATCCAGGACCACACGGAACCGGGTAGCGCCCTGGTGTTCCCGTCCCATCAGGAAGTGGTACCGGCGACTGTCGGGGCTGAACTCGAACCAGGAGGTACCGAGAGGGCTAGCAGGGACCTCCTCCCCATCGATCACGACCACCTCCTGTGCGCCCTTGACCTTGTCCCATCTGGTGGCCGAGAAGGCGACGCGTCGGTCGTGCGGACTGAACACAAAGCCCTCAACCCCGTGATACGGGGCGCTCTCCTTCCCATCGATGACCGCGACCTGCTCCTGTGGCGTGCTCTTGTCCGTGCGAGGACCTCCGCCCCACTTCGTTCCGACGTAGGCGACGCGGCTGCCGCCAGGGCTGAACTTGATCTCGCCGACGCGTTGGTAGCCCCGGCCGCGCACACCGTCCACGACGACGAAACAGTCGTCTGTGTAGAAGATGTAGTCGTCGTGCGTGCGCTCCCGAGACCCGTTGGTGGCCCAGTAGGCCAGGCGCCGGCTGTCCGGGCTGAAGACCATCCAGTGGGTCTCGCTGTAGCCGAACGGTTCGCCTTCCTTCCCGTCCCGCACCACCACCATCTTCCCCGACTTGCGTACTGCGCAGTAGGCGACATGCTTGCCGTCCGGGCTCAGAACCACGCGCTTGATCTTGCGATAGACGGGCCCTGTGTGGCCGTCCACAACGATGGACTCCGAATCGGCAACCCGCGCTACGTAGACGAGGCGACTGCCATCGGGGCTCAGGCGAGCCGAGCGGACACTCAGTTGGAGGGGATTGGTGGCTCCATCTCGCCATCCGGGGCCTCGGTATAGCTCGCCGATCCGGGTCTCAGTGACTTGCCCGCTCTCCATTGCCGATGGAGGAGTCGCGATTCTCTGGCCTGAAGCCGGCTCCTCTACCCGAGTCGTTGACTCGTCCGGGCCGCTCCGTCCGCCCGCGCCCCTGTGTTGCGGTATCGGCGCGCCGCGCCGCGAGCAGCCCGCAGCACATACCAGGACCCCAATCCCCACGGTAGCCGCAGTCACCTCTCGTCGCATCGGCCTCCCCCTCATTCACTCCGCTGGCCCAGGCGTGAGTCGGCGGGCTTGCCGTCGGTTGGCTCCAGTGGCTGACTCTCCCACCAGAGCGACCCGCTCTTCTCCGCCAGGTAGTGCAGCACGCCCTCACCGTCGATGCGAAGTGCCGTGTGGCTGACGAAGTCGTACGGGCCTCGCTCTTCCTCGTCCGCAACCACAACCCAGCCCTCGCCACTTCTGGCGCGGTATGCAAGGTGTTCGCCGTCGTGGCTGAACACGGGGTGCGCGTGTCGGGAGTGCTCTCCCGGGGAGTCGTGCTCCGGTCCTTCCTCGCCGTCCGCGACAAGCACCCACTTCTTTCCCTTCTGTACCCAGTACGCGAGCCGTTCCCCGTTGGGGCTGAAGTAGAAGACCATCTCGCTCGGTAAGGCCCGGGCCCCGACTCCACCGACGAAGTCATACTCAGGGCCTTCGTTTCCGTCCACTACTGCTACCCACTTCTCGCCTTTCCTGGCGCGATAGACGACGCGCTTGCCGTTAGGGCTAAACTTGATCCGTCGGACCTCGTCGTAGGTCGGCCCTTCCTTCCCGTCGATGACGGCCCGCCACTGGTCTCTATCATCCCCAGCGAGGTAGGCCAACTCCCCGTTCGGGCCGAACTGCAGCTCCATGAGCGTATGCCAGGATCTCCCTTCCTTGCCATCGACGACAACAAACGCGCCCGGGCCAGGCGGGTGGTCGCTTGCGATGTACGCGAGTCTCTCCCCGTCGGGGCTGAATGTGAGGTTGTAGACCCAACGGTACAGCCGCGACTTACGGCCGTCCACGACCACGACACGTTGCTTGCGCGAAGGAAATGCCACGTAGGCAAGCCGGCGTCCATCGGCGCTGAACAGGATGGTTTCCGGCTGCACTTCGTGCCGCGCCGAGCTTTCCTTGCCATCGATCACGATGACCCGCCTGCCGCCCTCCCAGCCCATCTCACCAAAGCCCTTGGCATCCTTCAACGCGCGATAGGCAGAACGGCTACCGTCACCGCTGAAGACGGGCCGGTGGACATAGTTGTACCCCGGACCCTGCTTGCCGTCCACGACGACATGCCATGTGCCATGGCTGCGGTCGCCACTTCGCGCGCTTCTCTGACCTTTGTTGGCACAGAACGCCAGCCGCCGGCTGTCTGGGCTGAAGGTGAGCCAGCGCACGTCCTCGTACCCACGGCTCAGGTGCCCGTCCAGGACGACATAGCACTTGCCGGTGAAGAAGCGGCCCGCCTCGATGTGCAACTCCAATTCGCCCTCTGAGGCGTAGTAGGCGAGGTGCTGGCTGTCCGGGCTGAAGGTGAGGGACTCTCCGGCGATCCACCCAAACTTGCGGCCAGCGTTGTCGTCGTGCACGACGAGAAGCTTGCCGGAAGGGCGCTCGGCAAGGTACGCGAAGTGTTGTCCGTCCGGACTGAACAGCAACCGCTCAACACTGTGGTAGGTGCCTGTGAGCTTGCCGTCCAGCACAAGCGCCTCGCTGTCGCCCACCTTGGCAACATAGGCCAGGCGCTTGCCAAGGGGACTCAAGAGCGCTGACCGGATGTAGCTCTCGACACGCGGCCGGTCATCTGCCCTCATGTGGGGCCGGACTTGCCCGAAGAACAGGCCGATGCGTTCTCCGACAGGCTGGAACGCCGCCGCGCGGGGGGACGGGACTTGTCTCTGAGGCGCTGTCGCTGTGGTATCGGGAGCTGCAGTTGGTGGCCCTTGGCGGGTGCAGCCGGCAAGGAGGGCCACTGCGGCCAGACACGTCGTCGTTACCTGCCCTCTCCATCCCATGGGGCAAGCCTCCCTCGCAACCGGACGTCGGCCCTCGCTCCCCGCTTGTCTCCTTTCGCGATGTAGCATCGCCTTCCTGCCTGGAACAGGGCATTGCTGCGAGAGGATAGTGTAGCCGGAAGGTGAAGGCTGCTCCCGATCGAGGCGAACGAATCAGGGATCAGGGGGAGATCCACGGTGAGCGAAATGAGACGATTCGAAGGGAAGGTCGCTCTCATCACAGGCGGCGGGTCGGGGCTCGGCCGCGCGTCGGGCGTGCGGATTGCGTCGGAGGGCGGCTCGGTAGCTATTGCGGACATCAATGCCGAGGGGGGGGCAGAGAGCTGCCGCCAGATCGAGGAGGCCGGCGGCCAGGCCCTGTTCGTTGAGGCTGACGTGATCCGTGCCGGGGACAACGAGCGAATGGTCGCTGAGACGGTGGGAGAGTTCGGACGGCTCGATGTGCTGTTGACCAGCGCTGGCGTCGGGGCCAGCGGCACGGTGGTTGAGACGACCGAGGAATACTGGGACCGGGTCCTCGATCTCGATTTGAAGGGCGTGTTCCTGTCCTCGAAGTACGCCATTCCTGCAATGCGGGAGACCGGCGGCGGGGCGATCGTCCACGTCTCATCCATCGGCGGTGAGCGGGGCGGGTGGGGAGCCAGCTTCTGTGCAGCCAAGGGCGGTGTCATCAACTTGACACGGAGCATGGCCATCGCTCACGCGAAAGAGAACATCCGCGTCAACTGCATCTGCCCGGGCTACATCGCGACCCCGATCATCGAAGGCATCCTGGACGATCCCGACAAGCTCGCCGCCGTCTCCGAACGCCATCCGATGGGACGGATCGGGACGGCCGAGGAGGTGGCGGCCGCCGTGGCCTTCCTCGCGTCCGACGAAGCCTCGTTCATCACGGGAGCGATCCTCGCGGTCGATGGCGGCTATCTGGCGGCGGGTCGCTGACGCCGTTCCCCGATCACCCGCGGTGCTTCGCAAATGGCGCGGCATTGCCCATCGCAGGGCCGTTCACCCCTGTGGTATAAGTGGTGAGAGACGTTGTGCCCAAGCCGGTCCCTTCCAGTAGGCCAGGCGCCATCCTGCCTTTGGCCAGGCCCGCCGTCTTGGGTTTGCGGTAGCTCTCAGCAGCCGCCAGCGGCAGACTCAGGAGGACGCAAGCGATGGCCGAAGCACCGCAGCAGCGTGGTGCCCCGGGCGCTCTCAGTAGCCTCCTGACGTGGGCCCCCGCGGCGGCGGTGTTCCTGGCTTTCGTACTGGCGTTCGCGCACTTCACGGTCGATGATACGTACATCTCGCTACGGTACGCAGCCAACCTGGCTCGCGGAGACGGGTTGGTCTTCAACCCGGGCGAGCGGGTTGAGGGCTACACGAACTTCCTGTGGAACATCCTCGCCGCATCCGCCATTGCGCTCGGTCTGCCGCCGCTTACCACGGTGAAGATCCTCGGCGTGGCGTGCGGGCTGTCGCTCTTCCCCCTTGCCGCCGCGATGGCACGCGCGCTCCGGCCCGCTGCCGGCCTTGGCGCGGCCCTGGCCCCGGCGCTCCTGGCGTTGAGCCCGTGTATCGCGGTCTGGGCCGTGGCGGGACTGGAGACCTGCCTCTTCTCGGCCCTGGTGACGGCCACCCTCCTCGCCTACTTGCGTTACCGTGACGGCCAGGCGCGGGGAGTCTGGTGGGGGATCCTGGCGGCTTTCGCAGTCCTCACGCGACCGGAGGGTGCGTTGGTCTTCACCTTGCTCGGAGGCATCGAGCTGACCCGAGCGGTCCGGGAGCGACGGGCGAGCTGCCTGATTCCCCTGATCGGCTTCGCGCTGATCGTCACTCCCTACATGGTATGGCGCCTCTGGTACTTCGGAGACTGGCTGCCGAATACGTTCCGGGCGAAGGTCGGTGGCTTCAGCCTGGATCGGCTGCTATCGGGCGGACGTTACCTGCTGGAGTTTGCGCGGTCGTACTTCGGTTTGCCGGCTCTCCTGGTGCTGCCGGTTCTGGCGGTCCTGAAGGCCTCGAAGTCATCCGCCGTAAGGGTGACGGTCGCCGTCGTCGCGGCCTACGCCGCCTACGTGGCGTTGGTGGGCAGTGACTGGATGCCGCAATTCCGCTTCCTGATACCCGTGATGCCGTTGCTCGCCGCGCTCCTTGGCGAGGGGGCCCTGGTCCTGGCGCAGACCCTCCACTCTCACACGACCCCCCAACGCCGGTGGCTGCTGCGCGTGGCAGCCGCCGCAGCGGTCGCGGCCGTCGTGGCGCCCGCGGCGTTCATGACTGCCTACGGGTTCCGCTCCGTGGACTCGCCCAGGTTTGCGGCTTATGGGCTGGATCTGGAGTATCACTCGCGGACGACCTCTCGGTTCGTGGCTGCCGGGCACTTGCTTCGGGACGTCGCCCAGCCCGGCGAGACGCTCGCCACCCGCGCCGCCGGGGCAATCCCATACCTCTCGGAGGTCCAGACGCTTGACCTCTTCGGGCTCGTCACGAGGGACCTCGCCGGCAAGACCCCGCAGGAGATTGCCGATTACACTTTTGAGGTCTACCGGCCTACGTTCATCGAGTCGGCGTCCGGCGAGATCTTCGCGCCCGGCGGTGTCGGGACGGATCCCCGCTTCCGGCGCGACTACCGGCAACTGGGCCCTTCCGGGCCTCCCGCCGACATCTGGGTGCGCCGAGACCGGGCGAGCGATCGTGCCGGTTGATGGCGGCTCCCTGGTGGCGAGGTCGCGAGCCTCCGCGGTTACCTCTCAGGAACGTGCCGGACGCGGTGGAGGACGGAGCCCCGCACCGCGAGGTACTCGACGGCCCATGGCCCGTCGGGGCCATCGTCTGCTGCCCACGCCGGCCCATTGGCGACCGCTGCGTCGTATGGCGGCCCCTCCACGCCGTCGATGATGGCAAACCACTTGCCATTGCTGCTCGCGAGAAATGCGACCGGCTCACCGTCGGGGCTGAAGTGCAGGCTATTCGGCGCAACCTCGTCGTAGACGAGGGGCGTCTGGCCGTCGATCACCACCATGCATGCGTTGCTGGCCTCCCCCGCGTAAGCCCAGCGCCCGCCCCGAGGGCTAACGACCGGGCTGCCCTCAGCCAGTTCCTCGAGTTCCGGTCCCGGCTCGCCGTCAACCACAACGACCCACTTCTCCCCGCGTTGGGCGGCATAGATGACGTGCATGCTATCGGAGGTGAAGGCCAGTGTGCCGGGATCGATGTAGTCGTACTCAGGACCTTGCTCACTATCGGCGACAACGAAGCGCTTCTTGCCCTCACCGGCAACGAAGGCTGTGTGCCGGCTATCGGCGCTGAAGGTGACAGATTGGTTGGACAGCCACCCGTAGCCCGATCCGGCAGCACCATCGATCACCAGTCGGCGCCCCCGCCGATCACCACCTGTCACCCAGGCCAGACGGCGGCTATCGGGGCTGAACACGATCCGGCCGACCTTCGGAGCCTCGGAGCCCGGGAGTTCTTGCCCGTCGAGGAATACGTGCCCCGATCCTCGCGCGGGTCCCGCCGCGTACGCGACGTGCCGGCTGTCCGGGCTGAACGTGAGGCTCCCGAGCCAGTGGAACTCCGGCCCTTCGACACCATCGACCACCGCGGTCCAACCGCCCCGGCTCGTGCGCCTGAGAGGCTTCCCGCCCGGACCATCTCTGAAGTACTCCTTCGTCGGCTTGCGCGCGATGTACGCCGTCCGGCTGCCATCGGGGCTGAAGACCAGGCTCTTCGGATCGATCTCGGGGTGGGCCTTGCCCGGGACACTATCCACCACCACGGACCATTCATGCCGATCGAGGGCTGCCACATAGGCCAGCCGCTCGCCGTCGGAACTCCACGTCAAGCTGTCCTCCTCAACGGCTTCGTAGCCCTCCGACCACGTCTCTCCGTCTACCACCACCCCCCATCCCGCCCGCTCGCCGCCGACCTGCCTGACCATGTACGCAATACGCCGACCATCGCTGCTGAATCGGGGGGGACCGATCACAGAGAGACGCCCGTACGGCCCGATCTCTCTCCCGTCGAGCACAACGTAGAGCGCGGCGCGGTACGTGAAGTGCTCGCCTCGGGGGCTGAACTCGAGCGGGCCGATCCAGTCGTACTCCAATCCCATCTCGCCGTCCACGACAGCCGCCAACGTGCCGCCCTGCTCGGCGCCGTGGACGACCAGGCCGGCGGCGTCCTTCAGCGTCACGAGCGGCAGCCCGAATCCGCGTTGCCCGAAGTGTTCGCGGCCTTGCGTGACGGCAATCGGGTGGTGGCCTCTCTGCCGGACGCCGTACTCCAGCCTCCCCTCGCGCCAAGTAACCCGCACATAGTGGTTGGGGAGGCCGTAGTAGACGTCAACCTTTTCCGAGGAGGCGTCCAGAGTGAATCTCGACGCCGTGGCCGTCACGTAGGCCAGCCGCCTACCATCGTCGCTGGCAACGGGCGCGAGAACGGACGGGTGCAGCTCGCCGAGGGGCTCTTCGGTCACTGGGAGTGGACTCTCTGCCGGCAGCCCTGCGGAGACGAGATGCACGATGGCCAGCCCAGGGACCAGCATTGTCATCCCCCCTCCCCGGCAACATGCCGTACGCGATAGAGCACGCCTTCGCGGTGTGCCAGGTACTCCAGCGTGCCGTCCGGCCGGAAGCATGGCCCGTTTGGGACGATGCCGTCGAACAGGGGCCCTTGCGCTTCGTCGGCGGTGACCAGCCAACCGCCGTCCTGCTTCGCCGCAT
>CBFDAZ010000216.1:0-8058 GCA_965602825.1 uncultured bacterium | reverse complement strand
GTTGACGTAACCTGGGACCGCCGCCGCCCCGGCGGCTGCTGTGGCAAGAGGCCGTAAGCCGTTGACGTTGCGCCGGCCGTTGTCGTCCACGCTGGAGGTCAGGCGGCGGCAGGTCTGCCCCGACCTCCGCCCCGCAACGTCGGGACGTAGTCGGGGTCCGGGAAGGCGGGAGAAGCCTGCCGCACAGATCCTCGAAGCAGTTGGCCATGAGCGCGGGCTCGCCCTGAAACGATGACACAAAATAGGACAGTCCTATTTTCTGCGTGGCCCACGGCGGCGCGGCGGCACCCCCGCCGAGACCGGGGAATTGGCGACCCTTGAGGCAGCCGGCTATCCCGCCGGGGCGGGATGCTCTCGGCAAGGGCCGCAGGCTGGAAGCCTGCGCCACGCAAATCTTCCGAAGCAGGCCCTCGCCAGAGGCAGGAAGAAGCATCGCCCGCGATGCCCGACACTCCGACGCGCACATCGCGGAGTACCGAACGGACGCAGGAGGCCTTCATGAGCCTGGAGTACCGGACCGATGACTGGGACCAGTACAAGATGGACTATCGGGATCCCCACAAGCAGCTCGAGCCCCTCGACCGGGAGATCGCCATCGTGGATGCCGCGCTGCAGACGCTCCACGAGGCGGGAGCACTGCCGCACACGGACTACGACCATGGCAAGATGCTCGCCCATCGCGAAGCCGTGCGCGAGCTATTCGAGATCCCGTGGACGGCGATCAGTCCCCGCATGCAGCGGTTGCTCTACGCAATCAACGCCATCAAACAGCCCCGCAACATGATCGCTGCTGGCGTGTTCTGCGGTAACACGTTCATCTCGAACGCGGGCGCCGGTGTTGGACCGGGCGCCTGCTATGCGGCAGACCAGCTCATCGGCGTGGAGATCAAGGCGGAAGAGGCCGAGCGGGCGGAGCGCAATGTCAGGAGGATCGACCCCACCGGGATCGCTCGGGTAGTGGCCGCTGACGCCGTGGATGTGGTGGCGGAGTTCGAGGACACGATCGATCTGCTTTACCTTGACGCCGACGGAGACCGCGGCCGGGGGAAGGGCATCTACCTGGAGATTCTTCAGGCTGGGTATGAGAAGATGCCCAAGGGGAGCATCGTCCTGGCTCACAACAGCCTCAACGGCGGCGAAGCCGTCCAGCCGTACTTGCAGTTCGTGCGCGATCCGGCCCACATGAGCGCCAGCGTCAACGTCATCCTCGACAAAGAGGGTCTGGAGGTCTCGGCGAAGTAGTCTGGCTACTACTCCGTCTGAAGCACTGCGCGGATGACCTCGGCGTACCTCGTCAGCACCAGGTAGTTGCGCAGCGAGAAGCCGTTGCAGTTGAGCGCCTCGGGTGAGTAGTCGGTCCGGTATTGCTCCGGATTGGACGGGTGCACGCCGTCCCGCGAGATTAAGGTCGGCACGTCGTATCCCTCGTAATCGCCGAACTTCTCCAACGCGCCGTCCCACTCATCGGGGCGCCGCTTCAGTATCTCGGCGTGGTAGTCCGTCAGTGGCACTTCCATCTCGCGTGCAATCTTGCGCACTGCATCGGCGAACGCCGCAGCCTTCTCCTCGAAGCCGTGTCTCGGTGGGATCGTGCTGAGAATGACGATCGTGCCATTGTCGAGGCACCTCTGCACCACCTCGCGGGTCTTCGCCTCGTACTCCGGGAGGCCGAGGTCGTTCAGGTCGTTGGTTCCGAACATGATGACGGCTACTTCGGGGTTCAGATCGCGGAGCCACGTGGCCACGTTCTCGTGGGCCCACCGGATCGTCATCCGGCCCTGGTTGCCGTACTCGGGGCCCTTCCGGTCCCAGCAATCCTCCAGCATGTAGCCGTTGACCAGGTCGAAGTCGCTCGCCATCTGCGCCGAGGCATTCTTCCGTGCCCACCGCAGCGAGAACCAGAACGCCCGCGAGTCCGTAATCGAGTCCCCGAACTGAGCGAACGTCCCCCGCTCGCCGTTGAACTTCTCGTGTACTGCCTGCATGGCCCCGACCCAGTCGTCGGCGTTGGGGCCGGGCGCCGAGGGTTCGCGGGCTTCGGTAGCAGGTGCACCGTCGCTCGGCACGGCGATCTCGACTGACTCGTCCGTCGGGTCGGCGCCGGCGACAATCTCGTACTCGCCAGGCCCGTCGAGGGTCACGCGCTTCGTCTTCCGCGCTCCATTCTCGAGCCAGACGTGCGTAATGGCCACGGGAGCGCCGGCACGCGGCTCGTCATCAAGGCAGTGTGCGTAGATGCGGATGTTGTTGACTGCGGGGTCACCGACGTAGCGGACGTAGATCGTGCGCGCCGGCTCGTCGAGCCGGACTTCCCGGTCGGCGTTGTAGTGCCAGTGGTTGCAGTAGGTCGGCACATCGGCCCGGTAGATCTCCTCAAAGCCGCTTGGCTGGTTCACGGCATACGCGATGCTGTTCCTCGTGTCGGCGGCTGCCTCGCCCTGATGGGTCCGGAAGCTTGCACCCGCGGAGAACCAGGCGATCCGCGAACCAGGCGGAGCCGTCGCCTTCGCAGTGAGCGCCCCGCGTACCCGGTTGGTCTTGCGCTCCGGGTCGTAGTCGGCCGGGGGCTCTACCAGATGCTTGAGGAGTTCCTCCGGCCGGCCGGCGTTCGGGCGTATTCCGACCACCCGGGTCTGCAGCCCGTAGTGGTCACCCGTGCGGTACGCCATGCGGTTCGTCCCTGCGCGCAGGGAGGGGAGTGAGGCGGGAGCAACCTGGACCCACGTCGTGATGCGCAGGGAGTGCACGCGGGCCTCGCCCGGCTCCCCGTTCAGCCCGACCCTCAGCAGATAGCCGTAAGTCCCGCTTACGTGTTCGGTCAGATCGAGACGGGCCGGGAACGTCCGGACATCGAGCTTGCGCCACGTGAGCCCATTGTCCAGCGAGATGGAGAGACTCGCACCAGTGGCATCGAGCTCCACGACGGAAGCGTCCCGGTCGTCGTCCGTGGTGTCGAGGTCGCCGACGATCGGGACAATGATGTAAGGCGACCGGACCTCGAAGATAGCGTACCCCTCACCCGCTTCGGCCAGGGTCAGCCCGTCAGCGGACGGCCGGACGTTCACAGCGTCGTAGACTCCGTCCGCGAAGTCGGAAGATCGACTCGTGAGATTGGGCTCGTAGACGAAGCGCCCGTTCCCGTAGTTGTGGACGGTGAAGTGCCGATGGTTGGGCGCCGGGCCGCGCGGCTCCTGCTCGATCAGCTTGCGGAGCCAATCGACGCGGTTGTAGGCCTCCGGGTGCTGCCAGCGGCCGTCTTGGGGCGTCCACCAGCGGGTGAACGTCTCGCCCTGGCGGAGCACGTAGTCCATCGTGTGGCCGCTGGAGCTGAAGCCGTGGTAGTAATCGATCGGCGTCTTCTCGTACACCTTGCGGGTGCTCTCCAGATCGTCGTTGGGGAAGAACAAGGGTCCGCGGCCGGTCCACAGCGAGGCGTCGCGGCGGGCGTCGTCCATCGAAGCGAGAGTCCCATCAGGCCGCCGGAAGACGGCTCGCACGTCGAGATCGAGGTAGTGCCACTTGCCGTCATAGAAGGCCTCGGCAAGGACATGACTCCAATCCCTGAGTACGAGCGTTCGCCCCTTGCCGAGGCCCGTGCCCTCGGAGATCCCGGCCATGATCGGCCCGAAGATGGCACAGTACGCGTAGCCGTAGACATTGATGATCTTCACTGGGTCCCGCACGGTGCGGTACTCGCTGAGATCGTCCTCGCCCTCGAGCACCTCGTTCACGTGGAAGAGCCCGGTCCGCGTATCGACCAGGTACTGGTACATCTCCCACGCCCGCTGATCGCCCGTAAGATCGCGCCAGCGGGGGAACTCGGCGAAGGTCTTCAGGCTGTAGCAGTCTGCGTTGTGGGGCGAGACGACGCGAGGCGCGTACTGCCGGGCCTCGCCCGTCTGCACGAGCGCGGCCATCGTCACGACCAGGATCGTTCGCAGCATGGTTGGGTCCCCGCCTCCTCCGTTCGTCACGCAGCTCACCCGGCGAGCTCGTCCGCACCGACGTCCGGCGTCTCGTCCCGCAGGTCGCCGTCGATGTCCCGGTCCACCTCGGGCAGACGGGTGGCGGCATCCACCACGTCTGCGAGGTTGCTCTTCAGGTGCAGGTCCCCGGCCGGGACATCGACGAAGGCGTCCGTCACGTCCCCCGTCACATTGCCGGAGATGCGCATCTGACCCGTGACTTGATCCTGCCGCATCGGCGGACCGCTGAGCAGGTTGTTGGCCACCAGCAGCCTGTCGTTATCGTGCACCAGGCGGATCAAGCGCTGCAGGCGGTTCTCCGGATCGTGAACCGTGTTGTGGACGATGGCGCAGTCTTGCGTATAGTCGGCCAGGATGCCGTTCTCCGGCGGGCGAGTCACGAAGTTGTTGCGGACGACGCACCCCGTGCAGTGGATGGCCGTCCCCGGCGGCCGATGGGAATTACCCAGGCAGATGCCGGAGTCGCAGTCAACGATGATGTTGCGCTCGACGACGCAGTCGCGGGAATCGTGCCACAGGAAGATGGCGCCCCGGGCCTGTCGCGTGCGGCCCTGGATGCCGATGAAGACGTTGTCGCTGATCGTCCAGTTCGTGGCGTACATTATGTCCATGCCGCCGATGTAGTCTCCGTTGAAGTTGTCCGGAGTGTCGGCCGGATCATCGGCGAACCGCTTCGGGCGGTCGTTATAGAACAGGCAGTACTGGATACGGCACTCCCGGGGCCGCAGGCGCTCGCGGTCCTCCTCCGGCACCGCAACGCCTTTGATACCGCGCTGCCAGATGTTGTGGATGACGCAGTTGTGGATGGTGAGCTGCTGCACGCCGACATTGGAGTTGATCTTGAACCCGTTCCACTTGATGTTCTGGATGGTCAGGTCGGCGATCGTGACTCCCGAACACGCCGTGATCCCCACCAGCTCTCCATGCCGGCTCTGGGCGCCGTCGAGCACGACTTCATCTCTCTCCCCGGATTCTGCGCGCAGCGTGACATTGTCGGTCCGCAGCTCGAAGTACCGGGGCATCATGTAGTGCCCGTCGGCCAGCAGGATCGTTCCTCCGGGCTCTACCTCTTCTGCCGCCTGGAACAGATCCTCCACCGTTGAGACGCGGATGACGTCGCCGGTGGGTTGAGGGAGAGCCGGTGCCTGCGGAAACCACGGTTCGTGCGGAGGCGCCGACGGTTGAGCGGGCATCAGGCCAACCTCGAGGGCGACGAGTAGGGGTAACATCCGGACCAGCCTCCGGAAGCGCGTGACGCTTGCAGGGGTGCGCCCTTGGTAGAGTGGGCTTCGCGCCACAGCGGCCACAGACCTTGTAATGCCCTGGTCCGGTCGATTCACGACGAACGTGGCGGGCAACCCGCTCTTTTGAAAAAGAGCCGGTTTCCCGCACCCTTCCGGCAGAAAACTCTGTTTCGGTGTCGGTGCTTGCCGTGAAGCACACTGTGCTGCGGATGGCCCCACTCCGGGACCGCGGATGCAGGTCGGGAACGGCCTCCCCGCTGCTATTGGGCGCTCTGGTCGCAGTGCATTATGCATGATGCGGGCTAGGTCTGCGAGATGGACGTGGAGTACCGGGGCGCAGAGACGCAGGTGTGGGAGGGGGTGCAGGTGAAACCCCTGCCTGCCACAATCAGCCGTGGCGCATGTGGGCGTGGGTGGAGACCGGCATGCAGGTGGCGCAGGAGTTTGCCTGAGTGGTGTCCGGCGCGCGCCAGGATGCATCCGCCAAAGGAGTGACCGGCGATGAGAGGACTGGTCCTGATGCTGGCGTGCACATTGACCGCCGCGCTGATGTCTCAGGAGGGAGGCGTACCGGCGAAGCTCCGCCTGCTCATCGTGACCGGCGGCCACGGCTTCGAGCGGGACGCGTTCTTCGCGATGTTCGACAGCTTCGAGGGCATGGAGTGGCGGGAGGTCGCCCACCCTCAGGCGAACGACTCGTACACGCCGGAGGCGGCCGAGAGCTACGATGTCCTTGTCTTCTACGACATGAACCAGGAGATAACCGAGGAGCAGAAGACGGCCTTCATCGCCCTCCTGAAGCGGGGACAACCCGTGGTGTTCCTGCATCATGTGCTGGCGGGCTATCAGGCATGGGACGAGTTTGAGAAGATCATCGGAGGCAGGTACCATCTGGCGCCGTACACCCGCGACGGGAAGGAATACCCCGCTTCCACCTTCCGCCACGGTGTCGATATTGACGTCCGCATCGCTGACCCGGACCACCCGGTCACGGCGGGCCTGGAGGACTTCACGATCCACGACGAGGTTTACGGTGGCTTCACGGTCGAGCCGACCGTACACCCGCTCCTCACGACCGACCATCCGGAGAGCAGCGACGTGATCGCCTGGACGAACGAGTACGGCAAGTCCCGCATCGTGACGATCCAACTGGGGCACGACGCCCACGCCTACGAGGACCCCAACTACCGGCGCCTCGTCAGGCAGGCCATCGGCTGGACGGCGCAGAGCGAGCGCTGATTCTGGCCAGAGGCATACCTGTGCGGACCGGGTAGCGTCCCGCCGATGGTACTCCCTACTTCCACGGCTTCAGCAGGATCTTGCCTGAGGTCAGCGACGCCGAGGTTTCGAAGGCCTCCTGGATGTCGCTCAGCGGGAAGACGTGGCTGATCAGCCGGTCGATGACCGGTGACGCCCGGATGACCTGGATCACCTTCGGATAGTCGTTGAGGTTGTAGTGCCAGGCCCCGCTCAGCTTGATCCCCGTCTGGACGAGGTCGGGCGTCCCCTTGATGGCGAAGTCCTCGACCGCCAGCGCCACGAAGGACATTCTCCCCATGGGCCGGGTCGCGCGCAGGCAGAGTCTCTGCGCGTCGAGGCTTCCGGCGCAATCCACGGAGCAGTCCACGCCCTGCCCGTCGGTCAGCTCCATGATCTGATCCAGGACGCCATCGTTGGTGGGGTCGAGGATAGCCGTTGCGCCGAGCTGCGCCGCCCGCTCCCGGCGTGCCGCCTGCGGCTCCACGCCGATCACGCGCGCCCCGCGGAAGTAGGCGTTGATGATCCCGCCAAGCCCGACGGGTCCGAGTCCACAGATGAGCACCGTGTCGAAGGCACTCAGGCTCATATCCTCAAAGGCGCCGAACGTTGGGCCCAGGCCACAGATGGCGAGCGACGCGTGTTCGTAGCTCACGTCTTCCGGGATCGGCGAGAGAAGCCACGAGGGCTTGAGCATATACTGGGCCATCGTGGCGCTGCCCTCGCGGGAGCCGGTGAACTCGGCGAAGTCGTACGTGTTCCGGCAGCGGATGTAGTCGCCGGCCACACACAGCCGGCATTTCCCGCACGGATACTGGGGCTGCACGACGACCCGGTCGCCGACCTCCACCTTGCACGGCTGCGCGACGGCCACCACTTCGCCGGCCGCTTCGTGCCCCAGGTGCTCTATCTGCCTGCCGGCCACGAACGCCTTGTACTCCGTGCACATGGGCGCAACATGCACCTTGACGAGCGCCCAGTCTGCTTTCGGTTCGGGGTCGGGCACTTCGACGACTGCAGCCTGCCGCTCGCCGGTGATGGCGACCTTCCTCATGGGTGAGCTTCCTCTCTTGCCCGGGGTCCGGCAGCCCCGACCGCTGTGCCACCGACCTCTGGCTACCTGATCCGGAGCGTCATCAGGTCATCCTTCAGGATCGTGTCGGTCTGCTCGATGATCTCCTCGAAATCCCTGGTAGCCGGGAAGTACCGCCCGGTCAGGCGGTCGGCCCGGCCGCTCACGAGCTTGACGCACAGGTCGGCGACCAGCTCGGGCGAGTGGTCGCGGCTTTCCTCGAAGATTCGGCTGAAGCCGGGCCGCCATCTCCTCCCGCCAGGATCATCCATGATGAACTTCGTCATCTCGCTCAGAATCGCCGGCGGCGCTACGGCGAAGACCTTCACTCCGTGTTCGGCGACTTCGGCGGCCAGCCCCTCCGTCAAGCGCATGAGCCCGGCCTTTGAGCTCGCATAGCTCGTGGAGTACGGGTGAGGGTCGCCCACGCCGCCGCTTGACACAATGTTGATCGCGTACCCCCTCTTGCGCTCAACCATGCGGCGCACGACGGCACGGC
>CBFDAZ010000215.1:0-8077 GCA_965602825.1 uncultured bacterium | reverse complement strand
CACATGATCCCGATTTACGACGCGCTCTACGACGAGCCGGCCATCAGGGATGTGCTCATGCGACACGAGCAAGCGGCGGCCCTCGCCGCAGAGGGCTACGCTCGCCGCAGCGGCAAGATCGGCGTTTGCCTGGCCACTTCCGGCCCGGGCGCGACGAACCTGGTTACCGGGATCGCGAATGCAATGATGGACTCGATACCGGTCGTGGCGCTCACCGGTCAGGTCAAGACTTTCGCAATCGGCCGCGATTCCTTCCAGGAAGCCGACGTGACCGGCATTACCGCGCCGATCACGAAGCACAACCGTCTGGTGAAGCGTCCCGAGGACCTCATCCCGACGCTCAGAGAGGCCTTCCACATCGCGGGCACGGGTCGCCCGGGTCCGGTGCTGGTGGACCTCCCGTCGGACCTGACGATCGGTGAGGTCGAGTGGGTGGATCCACCGCCAAACGGCTTTGACCTGGAAGGCTATAACCCACCTGATGAGGGCGACCCGGATGCGATCGAGCAGGCCGCGAAGCTCATTGCGGCTGCCGAGAAACCGCTGCTCTATGTCGGCGGCGGGGTCGTCAGCGCGGGAGCGGAGGAAGAGCTTCGGGGACTCGCGTACAAGGCCAACCTGTATGTGGTCAACACGCTGCTTGGGAAGGGCGCTTTCCCCGAAACCGATCGCCAGTCGCTGGGGATGCCGGGGATGCACGGGACCGTCTACGCATCCTACGCAATCAACCACTGTGATGTGCTGATCGCCGTCGGCGTAAGGTTCGATGACCGGGTGACCGGCGACCTTGCCACCTTCGCTCCGGACGCCAAGGTCATCCACATCGACATCGACCCGGCCGAGATCGGGAAGAACCGGGCGCCAGACGTCGGCATCGCAGGCGACGCCAAGAAGGTGCTGGCGGCTCTGCTGGAGCTGGTCCCCGCGCGGGAACGGGGGCCGTGGGAAGACCACCTGGACCAGTACCGCGCGGATCACCCTCTCCTGGTGCCGGCCTGTGAAGGGATCTACCCGCAGTACGTCATTCAGCAGATCCACGAGGTGACGGGAGGCGATGCGGTCATCACGACTGAGGTCGGCCAGCACCAGATGTGGGCCGCGCAGTTCTGCCTTTCGAAGGACTCGCGGCAGTTCCTGTCATCGGGTGGCCTCGGTGCCATGGGCTACGGCTTCCCCGCCGCGATCGGCGCCCAGGTCGCGTCACCGGACGCCGTCGTGTTCGATATCGCCGGCGATGGCAGCATCCAGATGAACATCCAGGAGCTGGCCACGGCCATCTACGAGAAGCTGCCGGTGAAGGTCGCCATCATGAACAACGGCTACCTGGGGATGGTCCGGCAGTGGCAGGAGCTGCTATTCCAGAAGCGCTACTCGGGCGTGGAGCTCGCGGGCAATCCCGACTTCGCCGAGGTCGCCAAGGCCTACGGAGGAGAAGGCAGGACGATCACGACCCGCGAGCAGATCCGGCCGGCTCTGGAATGGTCGCTCGAGATCACAGACAAGCCTTGCTTCCTGGACTTCCGCATCGAGCCCGAGGAGTGCGTCTTCCCAATGATCCCAGCCGGGAAGGCCTTCGCCGACCTGTGGAACCAACATCCACACCTGGAGTCGGCCGAGGAAGGTGACACGCAGTGAAACACACACTGGCAGCGCTCGTCAACAACAAGCCCGGCGTCCTGGCCAAGGTGGCCGGGCTGTTCGCTCGCCGCGGCTATAACATCGAGAGCCTGGCGGTCAACGCAACGGTGGATGCACGCTATACCGACCCCACGGGCGACAAATACTCGCGGATGACCATCGTCGTCGATGACGAAGGTGATCCGCTGATCATGGACCAGATCGAGAAGCAGCTAGACAAGCTGGTTGATGTAGTCAACATCTCGGACCACACGCAGACCGACATCGTCAGACGGGAATTGGCCCTGATCAAGATCAGGGCTACACCGGAGCAACGCCCGGAGATCGTCGCCGTCTGCCAGGTCTTCCGGGCGCTGGTTGACGACATTGGCGACGAGACGGTCATCGTGCAGGTGGCGGGGACGCCCGACAAAGTGGACGGCATGATCGACGTGCTTCGCCCCTACGGGATCCTGGAGCTGGTGAGAACGGGTCGGGTCGTACTTGCGCGTCGCGAGAGGCCAACGTAGGGAGCGGCGCGGGGAGTCCGCCCGGACCCGAACGGAGACGAGGCCGAGCGATGGAGGAGATGCGGGAGATCGTTGATCTTGGTGCCGTGGACACGGCCATCAAGGCCGGGGCGATCGTGTGGTTGCTGGCCTGTGTGCTCGCCGGTCTCGCCATCGCAGCGGCCCGTCGGAACTGGCCGGGGTCTTTGGCTCGCGCGGTGGCCGTCGGGGTCGTCGGGCCGCTGATTGGGGCCCTGTGGCTGCTGTACTCGTACATGGTTCGCTACGACCCGGACACAGGCTACTTCGGCCTCGACAAAGTCTGGGTTCTGGCAGTCAACGCAGTCATCTTCGTTCTGGTCGGCGCGCTCTTCGGGTACGGCCTTCGGCGAGTCTGGACGCGGACAGCCGCTCCGGTCGCAGAGGCCGAACCCGTTGAGGGCGCGAACCAGTCATCGCAGTCCAAGCCGGCCAGCCCGTGAGCGGCCCGTTGCCGCCAATGACTGGCGCCTGGCAGAAGGGAGTGGCCGAGAATGGCTAAGATCTACTACGACGATGACGCTGACCTCTCCGTGCTTTCCGACAAGACCGTTGGTGTCATCGGCTACGGCATCCAGGGAAGTGCGCAGGCGCTCTGTCTGCGAGACAGCGGGTGCAAGGCGGTTGTGGCGGAGCTGGAGGGCACGCCGAACTACGAGCAAGCCGTAGCCGACGGTTGGGAGCCAACGACCGCTCAGGACGCGGCGGCTCAGTCCCAGGTCGTCCAGATCCTCACTGAGGACCACGTGCAAGCGAGGGTGTACAAGGACTTCATCGAGCCGAATCTGGAGCCCGGCGACGCGCTGGTCTTCTCGCATGGCTTCAACATCCACTACAACCAGATCGTCCCGGCCCCGGATGTGGACGTGTTTATGATCGCGCCGAAGGGACCGGGCGCGCTGGTCCGCGAATGCTACCTGGAGGGCTCGGGAGTGCCGTCCCTGGTCGCCATCTACCAGGATGCCACCGGCAATGCCCTCGCGACAGCCCTCGCCTACGCCAAGGCCCTCCGCGCCACCCGGGCGGGCGTCATCGAGACGACCTTCAAAGAGGAAACCGAGACCGACCTCTTCGGCGAGCAGGCCGTGCTCTGCGGCGGCGTGACGGAGCTGGTCAAGGCCGGATGGGAGACTCTGGTCGAGGCCGGGTACCAGCCGGAGATCGCGTACTTCGAGTGTCTCCACGAGCTGAAGCTGATAATGGACCTGATCTACCGCTACGGCATCGCCGGCATGCGCAAGCGCGTGTCCGACACAGCGGAGTACGGGGACATGAGCCGCGGTAAGCGGGTGATCGGGAGTGCCACTCGTCAGGTCATGAAAGAGCTGCTCGAAGAGGTGCAGAACGGCAGTTTCGCGCGCGAGTGGATTCTGGAGAACCAGGCGGGCCGCCCCGCCTTCAAGCGTCTCGAAGCGCGCGAGGCCGAGCACCCGATCGAGAAGATCGGCGAGGAGCTCCGCGGCATGATGTCGTGGATGCAGGAGGAGTAGGCGCGTCTGTTTCCCCGACGACCGCAACGCGGCCCAGGGCCATCTGTCCTGGGCCGCTCGCCTTGGCGGAGGGCCCTACCCGTACATCTGCCGAATGGCCTGGTAGTTCCGCTCTACAGCCGCCTTCCCGGCGATCACGGGGCCGTGTCCCGGCAGGACATACTCGGCTTCCAGTCCGGCGATGCGGTCGATCTGTGCCATGAGCTCCGTGTGACTGCCGCCGGGGAAGTCGGTGCGGCCGACGCCCTGGGCGAAGACAAGATCCCCCGTCGCCAGCGCTTTCTTCTCCGGCCAGTAGACGCAGATCGATCCCGGCTCGTGGCCCGGTGTGTGGTAGATCTCCACCAGCCCGTCGAGCGCCTCCACCGCGCCCTCGATCAGGTCCACATCCACCTCGAACTCGGGCACCTCGCTCCCCAGGTAGTTGTAGATCATGGCCCCCATCTCGTTCAGGTAATCGGCGGCCGCCGGGTGCATGCCGACCTTCAGTCCCAGATCGCTGAACCGGGCGATGGCCTCCATGTGGTCGGGGTGAGAGTGGGTCAGGATCACCAGCCGGATGTCGTCCGGCATGACGCCCTCGGCCCTCATTCGGCCCAGCAGCTCATCGGCGAACTTCAGATGCCCAACGTCAATGAGAGCCCCCACGTCGCCGCCGAAGAAGAAGCTGTTGCAGTTGTTCTCGTAGCCCTCCCACGGGAAGGCGTACAGATCGTCAGTCAGCTTCACGTTGCATCTCCTGAGTCGTCCAGCTTCAGTCGCTCAATGCACTCGGTCAGCGCTTCCTGGTACGCGCGGAGCGGAGGAATGCCAACCTGGGACAGTCGGTCGCTCGCCAGCGCCGAGGAAGCCGGACGCGCCGCCGGCTGGTTCAGCTCGGCGCTCTTGATCGGCCGCACGGGGACGTCGGCCATTCCTGCCCGGGCCAGGATCTCGCGGGCGAACTGGTACCGCGAGACGACACCCGAGTTCGTCATGTGATAGGTGCCGAAGGCTTGCGTCCGGCTGAGGCGCCAGAGCCCCTCCGCCAGGTCGGGCGCATAGGTCGGTGAGCCAACCTGGTCATCAACGACGCTCAGTTCCCCCCGTTCCCTCGCGACACGGAGAATGGACCGGACGAAGTTGTGCCCCCATGGTGCGAACGTCCAGGCTGTACGCACGATGTAGTGGTTGCCGACGAGGCGACGGACATGCTCCTCGGCGCGCAGCTTGGAGCGCCCGTAGACGCTGATCGGCGCCGGGGGATCCTCTTCGACGTATGGTGTGGTCTTCTCGCCATCGAAGACGAAATCGGTGCTGAGGTGGATCAGCGGACAGCCGCGGGCGGCGCATTGGGCGGCAACGATCTCCGTACCCAGCTCGTTAACGCGGCGAGCGGCCTCGGGATCGGTCTCGCAGCCATCCACATCGGTCATCGCCGCGCAATGGACCGCCAGGTCGGGGCGCCAGGCACGCATCTGGTCGCCGACGATCTCGTCGGCGGTCACGTCCAACTCGGGGAGATCAAGCAGCAGCAACTCGGCTTCGTCACTCGGGAACCGCTCCGCAATGGCCGTTCCCAGCATACCCTTGCCACCGGTGACCAGTATGCGCTCCATGAGATGCCTCGAAGCCGCCGACAGGAGGCTAGCGCCCCCATCATTCACGACGCACTGCGGCCAGAGCGCCCAATAGCAGCGGGCAGGCCGTTACCGACCGGCACCCGTGGTCCTGGAGTGGGGCCATCCGCAGCACAGTCTGCTTCGCGGCAAGCACCCACACCGGAACAGAGTTTTCTGCCGGAAGGGCGCGGGAAACCGGCTCTTTTTCAAAAGAGCGGGTTGCCCGCGACGTTCGTCGTGAATAGACCGGGCTTCTAGCTGCGGCCGAAGTCGGCAAACAGGTTATGCTTCCGCGCAATGACGGTGGCGGCGAAGTAGCTGTCGTGAGACTCCCCCGCATCGCCCCATTCACAGTCGAGGATGCCGTGGGCCAGCTCGCCGCGCTTGAGGTAGGCGTTGTTGACGTCGGTGACTTCCAGCTCGCCACGGCCGGAGCGGGCGAGTTGGGGGATGATATCCCATACCTGGGGATCGTACATGTACACACCAGTGATCGCGTAGCTCGAGGGCGGACGCTCGGGCTTCTCGATGATGGCGGCGAGCCTCCCGTCGCTATCGAACTCCGCGACGCCGTATGACTGGGGGTTGTCAACCTCCTTCAGCAAGACCATCGCGCCCTTCTCTTGCTCCTCGAACTGCTCGACATACGGGCGGATGCTGCCGGCGATGAAGTTGTCCCCCAGATGAACGACACACCCGTCGTCGCCAACGAAGTGCTGGGCCAGTCCAAGGGCCTCCGCGATGCCACCGGGACGCTCCTGGTAGGCGTAGTTGAGGTGCTTCAGCCCGAAGTCACTGCCATTGCCGAGCAGCTCGAGGAACTCGCCGGCGTTGTTGCCGCCGGTGACGATCATGATGTCCCGGATCCCCGCCTCAACCAGCGTCCGCAAGGGGTAGAAGATCATCGGGACTCGCCCGACGGGCAGGAGATGCTTGTTGGTCACTCGGGTCAATGGGTCGAGGCGGCTACCGGTGCCGCCGGCCAGGATGACGCCCTTCACGGCTTCACCTTCCTGTGTGCTTCACGGCTCAGCGTGACTGGACTTCCCACTGGTAAGGGAAGGCATCCCACGGGGCTCGCTGCTCGTCGGGATTCTCTCTGTCGTAGGGCTCGGTAGGGATGTTCAGCAGGCACGTAGGCTCAAAGCCCAGGGCCATCTGCCCGTGCCAGACGCCCGGTGGGATCTGTAGCAGCACGTCGTTCCCGCCGCCCAGGATGACGGTCGCCGTCTCCCCCCTGGTTGGCGATCCCTCCCGGTCGTCGTAGAGACCGATCTTGATCTTGCCCGCGATGGCACAGAAGCTGTCGTACTGCTTCTCGTGCTTGTGCCACGCCTTCACAACGGGCGCTCCGGGCTGGGGATCGCAGGTACTGACGTAGGCCTGACCGAAGTTGATGAAGTGGCCGTCATCCGACCGGAGGACCTCCATCACGTAGCCCCGATCGTCCACGTGCCTCGTAAGTGGGATGACCTTGACGCCGTCGATCATGGTTGTCTCTCCGGTGGAGCCTTGCCGGTCGCAACGCGGGGTGTTTTTGCTGAGCGGACTTGCTCCTGCTTTCCCCGGTCTCGCTCGCTTGTCCTCCCGGTTCGGCAGGCGAAACCTGGAGGACATCAGGCATCCCCTGCAGAAGGCCCGGTCCGCAGGCCAATAGCAGGAATGCCAACTACGAGGCCCTCGCATGATCATTGACAGGAAGGGATATGCTCGAGTCGCGCTGCTGGGCAATCCCTCCGATGGGTTCTACGGGAAGACAATCGCGCTCCTGATCCGGAACTTCGCTGCCGGCGTCGAGCTGTGGGAAAGCCCCGAGCTCTCAATACTCCCCGATCCCGATCACGACCCCACCGTGTTCGGTTCCCTGGAGAACCTGCGCGGCACTGCGGCCGCACAGGGATACTACGGGGGCCTGCGACTGATCCTCGCGACGTGCAAGAAGTTCGCCGATGTCTGCCAGGATCGCGGCGTAGCCCTGCCCGACAGGAACTTCACGATCCGCTACCGCACGAAGATTCCGCGGCAAGTGGGACTGGGCGGATCAAGCGCCATCATCGCTGCTGCCTTCCATGGTCTGATGGATTTCTACGAGGTGCCGGCCGCGGCATTCCCGCTGCCCGAAAGACCCAACATCATCCTGCAGGTCGAGACGCAGGAGTTGGCGATACAGGCTGGCCTTCAGGACCGGGTCATCTCCGTCTACGGCGGCGTGGTCTACATGGACTTCGACCAGGCGCTGATGGAGTCACATGGCTACGGCGACTACGTCCGCCTCGACCCCCAGCTGCTACCCCCGCTGTTCGTGGCATGGGGCGAGCCGGCTGGCGAGTCGGGCAAGGCTCACTCACCCATCCGGGTGATGTGGGAGCGAGGCGATCCCCAGGTCAAGGAGGCCATGACACGCTTCGCCTCGCTTGCCGAACAGGGCTGGCGGGCGCTCCTCGATCGCGATGCCGCTCGTCTGGGACAGTTGATGAACGCCAACTTCGAGTCGCGGTGTGAGCTCTATGGCGAAGAGGCCCTCGGCCCACAGACCCTGCGCATCGTTCAGATAGCCCGGGAGCACGGCTGTCCGGCGAAGCTGCCGGGGTCCGGCGGCGCCGCGATTGGGCTGGCGCCCGAAGACGAGGATGCCTGGCAAGCGCTGGCCGGGGCCTATGCGGCGGAAGGGTTCCATGCTCAGCGCGCCGTTGTAGATCAGGGCTCGGGGTATTAGCGGCCCTGGCCCGACCGAGACCCGATGACAGGAGAGTGCCATGGACGATGAGCCGACGCCAGTGATTCTCGATACGGACATCGGCGATGACATTGACGACGCGTG
>CBFDAZ010000214.1:0-8102 GCA_965602825.1 uncultured bacterium | reverse complement strand
GTTTCATCGTTCCCGTCGGGCGGCGCGGGAACCAGCGCCCATAGCCAACGGTTGTGACCGCCCCGCTCCCTGATGGAAGCGGCGACACCTCGCCGAGCGCGCTTCAGGGTCTCCTCTGCGATCCCCGCCGCCTTGGCTTCCTCCTTGACCTCACTCGCCGGTCGGGGTCCGTCGGCCAGCGCCTGGCGGAGGAAGTCCCTGGCTTCGTCGAGGCGGCTGCCGGGGCCGAGGCGCTCCGGCGGCGCGCCGAAGGTCAGCGTCGCCGGCACGCCCTTCTGGAAGCCCCCGGTGACCGCGAAGCCGAAGGGCTTCGGTGGCTGCGCGAGGTTCGCTTTGCCACAGGAGACGCGGCAGTGCGGCACGCCGCGGGTCGGCTGATCGACGCCAATCACACACGTCGCCATCTGGGACAGCACCGAACTGCCCCGCAGGCGGTCGAAGTCGAACCCCTCCGCGTAATCGCCGAGCTGCTTCTTGCGGAGATGGTGGACCAGCACGACCGGGATCGCCATCGTCCGCGCGAGTGTCTGCAGATCGTCCAGGCAGAACCGCACGTCGGCGTCGTTCTCCGACCCGGCGAGCGACTTCGACCAGGCGTCCACGATCATCACCCGCGCCTGCGACAGGACCACGCTGTCCGCCACGGCCTCGTAGTCCGGCTGCTGGTCCAGGTAGTAGGTCAGGAGCGGCTGCTCCATGAAGCGGAAGCCGCTCAGGTCCACGTCGAGGGCGTGCGAGCGCTCGACCAGCACGCCGAGGCGACCCTCGGACTCCAGCCAGAAGACCGGGCCTGGCTTCAGCTCGTTCGCCTGCCCGTCGGGCCAGGGCAGGCCATGGATCACCGAACGCGCCAGCGCCAGGGCGAGCCAGCTCTTCCCGACGCCGCTCTCGCCCGCGAGCACCGTGATGTGCCCGTCCGCGATCCAGCCCGGCCAGAGCCATGAGGTTGCCCGCACCAGCTTCTCCACGTCGGTGCCCGTGATGACTCGCGGCGGCTCGTCCGTGGCATGACCGTCTGGGTCATGCGGAGGTGGAACGCCGTGGGCAGGCGAGACGCTCGTACCACGAGACGGCTCCCAAGTCGCGGCGTCCCGCGCGAGGCGATCCACCTCGGCCTCGGGCAGCGGCGGATCGCATCGCTCCTCGTTGCAGCAGCGCAGGGCCGCGCGGAGCTGGTTCTCGCTGCCCAGCCCCGCATTCACCAACCGGCCCGCGAGGCTCACGAGGGCCTTGTGTCGCTCACCCGGCCGCAGGCGCTGGACCAACCCCGGGGTCTGCCCGGCCGTCCGTGCCCGCGGGTCTCTCGACCGTCGCCGTTTCGGTCGTTTGTAGGTCGGGTCTCCAGGCCCGACGCCGTTCAACAACTCCAACCACACCTCGGGCAGGGCCGCCACGGGGCATTCTTCCGGCGTCAGCTTCCAGCGGTACTCGTCGCCATCCGGATGGATCGAGGGCGGCGCCACGACATACCCCCGGTCGGCCTTGAGGTCGATACCCGGATAGCCTTCCCCGAAGTCCGGGCGCACTACCCGCCTCGTGTTGTCGGAGGCCGACGTGGGCGGCATGTCTGCCGCCCCTACGAGGGCCTCCCCACAACGTGAGGTCGGGGTCGTGGTCGTGGTAGGGGCAGCAGATATGCTGCCCTGCCGTTCTGCATGGCCCCCGTTACCGGGGGGCGCCAACGGATGTCGGAAGTACAGGTGCCAGCCACCGGAAGTCAGGACCGTGGGCGTGTCCGGCAGCGCGCCGAACCGCCGCTCCAGCTCGTCCAGAGAACCGTCTCCGCCATTGCGCAGGTCGATGTCCAGCACCAACAGCCCGCTCTGCGGGCCGGTGGCGATGGCGACGTTGGCTTGCGGCTCCTCTTTCCACCAGCGCTCGATGGTGGCCGTCTCCGTGGTCGCGTCCAAGCAGCCGTGGCTGCCCCGGCGTGGGGTCTTGGAGCGGGCGGCGAGCGCAAACACCTCCCACCCACGGGTTGCGTACTGCAGCGCAGCCAACATCAGGGGGTTGCGGCTTTGGGTCATGTGGACTTTACCTCCGGGGATGGTTGCGACGAGGATGGTGCAGCACGACATGGCGTCCGTCCGCTAGGCCTCACCTCCTGTTGCGCAATGCGAAGCAGGAAATTATGGAACATTTGTTCGAGTCTGTCAAGGGGGGATTTGCCCCGGGGGGCCGTGCCGTGGTCATAGCCATGGTAGGACAGGCGGCTCGCCTGTCAATGCCGTCACCATGCCGTGGCCTCATGGCCGTAACGTCCGAACGGACCACGGCGGCGATCCCTCCGGGATCGTGACAGGCGGGCCGCCTGTCCTACGGGAAGGCCCGGATGGCTTACCGCCCGGATCCCTTACCCCACCAGGGCCAATCTTGGGGGGCCGCAATGAGGCCCTTCGTGTGTGGGTTCTCGAAGATGTACTGCGCGCAGTCCTCGTATTCTGCTTGGTTCCGGATGATGTGGTCGTAGGTCTCGTCCTGCCAGAGCGGCCCTTCCCTGCCGGCCTCCTCGTTGATGCGATGCGCGAGATAGCTCTTCATACTGTGCATGATACGCGAGAGGGAGATGGCCCTGGCGCCGTCGGTGAGCGGCTTCAAGATGACGTGCACGTGGTCGGGCATCACCGTGTAGTCATAGAGCAGGTAGCGCTCTCCATCGAAGTGCCTCAGGTGCTCGATGATGAGTGATGCAACGCGGGGAGTGGTCAGGTCAAGTGGTGCGGGACGCCGGAGTGTGAACGTGAGGAAGTAGGTGGAGCCGGGCGCCTCCAGGTGCGGCAGGTGTCGCCTGCGTCTCTCGAACTGGTGTGTGTGCTTCTGCATTGCGTCTTTGCATCGTAGGGCAAACGCCCAGGTCCGTCAACGCCGCAGCCGTGGTAGGACAGGCCGTCCTCCACGCCGGTCAATCGCCCGGCGGAGCGGGCTTTCCCATCCGCCCGAACTTCTCGTAGCGCTGGGCGAGGAGTTCGTCTTCGGTGAATCCATCGAGCTCAGCGAAGGCCTGGCAGACGGTGGCTTTCAACTGCTCGGCGGCGGCCTGGGGGTCGCGGTGGGCGGCTACGGGGGGCTCCTCGATGATACCATCGATGACGCCGAGCTCAAGCGCGTCCTGGGCGGTCAGCTTGAGCGCGGCAGCCATCTCTTTCTTCTTCTCCGGGCTTCGCCACAGGATGGCGGCACAGCTCTCGGGGGCGATGACCGAGTAGTAGGCGTGCTCCATCATCAGGACTCGGTCGCCCGCGCCGATGGCGATGGCGCCGCCACTGCCCCCTTCGCCGATGACCACACACACGATAGGCACGGGCAGCCGGAACATCTCGCGCTGGTTGACCGCAATGGCCTCGCTGATGCCGCGGCTCTCTGCTTCCTCCAGGCAGTCCGCACCGGGCGTGTCAATCAGCGTCAGGATCGGCCGACGGCAGCGGGCGGCGAACTCCATGACGCGCAGCGCCTTACGATAGCCCTCCGGACGCGCCGCGCCGAAGTTGCGTCGCCTTCGCTCGGCGCCCGTTCGACCTTTCTGATGGCCGATCAGGGCGATCCTGCGATCGCCGAACTGGGCCAGGCCAGCGACAACAGCCGGGTCATCGCCGTATCGCCGGTCCCCGTGCAGCTCCAGGAATCCGTCCATCGCCATCTCAATGTAGTCCAGCGTGTAAGGCCTGCCGGCATGGCGCGCGATCTGCACCTTGTCCCACGCGTCAGCGCTGGTGAACGCTTCAGCGACCTCCTTCTTCAACCGCTCGGCCTCCTGTTCCCAGCGACTCAACTCGTCCGCGCAGTCGGCGCCGTCAGCGGCCAGCTTGCGGAGCTGCGCGACCCGCTCCTCCAGCTCCACCAGATCCCGATCGAGACGCATTAGACGGCTTTCCGGCTCTCGCTTCATCCAACTCCCCGGCATTCATGAGGACCGGCGCGCAGCCCTCTTGGCGACAACCTGTTCGACTCGGCGGGCGAGCTGTCCGCGCGCTTGCGGCGCCGCGCCCGGAGGCTATCCGCACGCCCAGCGGATGATGTACGCGAGCGTGGGACGCATCTCGGACCGCGGCACAATCGCGTCGATCATCCCGTGCTCGTACTGGAACTCGGCCGTCTGCACTCCCTCCGGTAACCGCTGCCTGGTCACCTCGATGACACGGGGCCCTGCGAAACCCATGCGCGATCGGGGCTCGGCCAGGATGACGTCGCCCAGGAAGGCATAGCTCGCCATGACACCCCCGTAGGTGGGATCGAATAGGACGGCCACGTACGGCACGCCCGCGCTCCTGAGCTTCCCGGCGGCCCCCGACGTCTTCGCCATCTGCATCAGCGAGATCAGGCTCTCCTGCATGCGCGCCCCGCCCGATGCGCAGAACAGGACGGCCGGCAGCCTGCGGTCGGCCGCCCGCTCAAGGAGACGCGCGACCCGCTCGCCGACCACGTAGCCCATGCTGCCGCCGAAGAACTCAAGGTCCATGATACCTACGGCAACGGGCAGACCCTCAATCCGCGCCTCACCGGTCGAGACACCTTCGGTGCGAGCCGTTTTCTCCTGAGCGGCGGCAAGCTTGTCGGCATAGCCGGGGAAGCCAAGGGGATCGACGGCCTCCACGTCGGCGTCCCATTCATCGAAGCTGTCTTCGTCGGCGGTGATGGCCAGCCGCTCCGACACGGAGAGGCGGAAGTGATAGCCGCAGTGGTTGCAGACCCGGAGGGGCTCGATATCTCTCGCGTAGACGAGTTGACGGCAGCCCGGGCAGTCCTCCCACATGTCGGGAGGAATATCGTCAGCATTGGCCGACCCGCCGCGTCCGAAGAATCGTGGCGTCACGGCAACCCCCAGACACCCGCTGAGGCCGCGGGATCTCTACTGAGGTGGGGCTTCCGCGCAGGAGGTTGGGATTCCTGCGCGGAAACCGAGTTCGGCAGGACGGTCGTCGGCGCGGACCACGCGCTGGGCGCCCTGTCTGGACCCCGGAGGCAATGTGATGACTCTCGACGAGTTGCGAAGACAGATTGACGCGAGCGATGACCGGATCATCGCGGCCCTGAAGGCGAGGGCCCAGGCCGCCGAGGAGATCGGTCGGCTGAAGGCCTCTACCGGCCAGCAGGCCTTCGCGCCGGAGCGCGAGGCTGAGATCTTTCGGCGGCTGGACGCCGCGGATGCTGCTCCTCTGCCAGCTAAGGCTGTCCGGGCGGTATTCACCGAGATCGTCTCGGTCTGCCGGGCGCTGGAGCGCAGGCTCAGGATCGCCTACCTGGGGCCCGAGCTTACCTTCAGCCACCAGGCCGTGCTGGCCCGGTTCGGCACAGCCTGCGATCCCATGGCCTGTGCGTCCGTCCACGAGGCGATCAGCACGGTGGCGACGGGGCAGGCCGATCTGGCGATGGCGCCGGTGGAGAATTCAACCGAAGGGCCGGTCGGTGAGACCTTCGACTCCCTGGTGGAAGCGGAGCTGCAAGTCGTCGGCGAATTCTATCTGGCCATTCAGCACAGTCTGGTCGGCCGGGGGAGGCCCGAGGAGGCCACCGTCATCTACTCACACCCGCAGGTTCTGGCCCAGTGCAGACGGTGGCTGAGCCAGCATGCCCCGGCGGCGAAGCTCATCCCCGCTTCCAGTTCGGCCGCCGCCGCCGCACAGGCCGCCGAGGCCAAAGGGGCGGCAGCGATTGCGCCGGAGGAGGCCGGGCGCGCCAACGGGCTCGACACGCTCGCGACCAACATCCAGGACGATCCCTCCAACCGCACTCGCTTCTGGATCGTGGGGAGCCAGGCGCCAGCCGCCACCGGACGGGACAAGACGAGCCTGGTGATGGCGACCCCTCACCGCGCCGGGGCCCTGCATGCCGCGCTGCAACCTTTCCGCGACTTCGACATCAACATGACAATGATCCACTCCCGTCCCCTGAAGGGCCGGACGTGGGAGTACCTGTTCTTCATCGACTTCCAGGGACAGATCGATGAGGACGGACCGAAGCAGGCGCTGCAGGCCCTTGAGGAGCTGTGCCCAATGCTCAGAGTCCTGGGGTCTTACCCGGCCGCCGACTGAGGGCCGGCCAGTTGAGCCCGGACCTCCTCCATCTTGATCAGGCACTTCTCCCCTTGTTCGGTGTCGATGAACTCGCCGAGATTGCGGATGCGGTCGCGTAGATTGCGCTGCTGCTCAATGAACCGTGAGATCTTGAAGGCCCGTTCGACCTGCGTCGGGTCATCCGTGATCTCGGCGCCGCCGGCCAGGTAGGCGTCGAGTTCCTCCGGGGCGATCTCAGCCAGGACCTTCTCCGCCTCGTCGGCCGCCATTTCTCGATCGGTGGCCGGCCCATCCTGGCGTCGCTTCTTCCGGTCAGCCTTCTCACGTTCGCGCCTCGTGAGCTTGGTGACGTCAATGCCGGCGGCCGCCAGTTTCACCATTGCCGCCGTACAGACCTGGAGACGCTTCGTGACCAGCAGCGAACAACGGTCGGCCGTGTAGTCGATGACGTCAAGCCAGCCGCGCATCAGGAATGACATCAGTGTGACCGGAAGGGCGACGACCTGCCAGAGAGGGTTGGCTCCACGGATAGCGGTGATCGCCAGGTCGACCGACACATGGCCTGTCTTGATGTGGCCCAGTTCGTGTGACACTGCGGCGGACAGCTCTTCGGGAGTCAGCACCTCGATACACTTGCTGCTGATGATGATCGACGGTGGCCGTCCCGGGACCGAGTAGAGGTACGGCACTTCGTCATTGACGACGTACGCCGCCGGCTCCTTCATGCACAGAAGCTTGCTCGCCTCGGAGACCAGCTTGTGAACCTCCGGGTGGTTCGTCCGCATCACCTTGGCCTTCGACCCGAGCTGCTTCAACTGCTGCTTGCGGGGCCGCGCAGCTATGTAGTTGAGGCCCATGACCGTCAGCGCGGGATAGAGCAGCAGGATGATCCAGGCCTGGTGCCGCCCGTGGAGAGCCTGTCCGGTATCCGGGGCGAAGGCCTGCCAGGCCACCAGGCCCGCGAGGATCAGGAACAGGGCCCAGACGCCGCCCATCGCCTGCAGGTAGACAACCTTCTCTCCCGCAAACTGGTAATCTTTCGGAACCAATACGGCACGCTTGCGCTTGGGTGCTCTGCCCATCCGAGCCACGTTAGGACTCACCACCCTCCCTTGGGTCTCTCAGAACGCGAAGCAACAGGAGGGGCTCCTTCCGGTCCCCCTCAACCGTAACCTCCACACCGTCCAGGCGAATGGTCTCCCCCACATCCGGGATCCGGCCGATCGCTCCTGCAACATAGCCGGCGATCGTCTCGTGCTCGTCGCCGGGAATCGAGGTCTCGAGCGCCTCGTTCACTTCGTCGATCCGTGCCTTCGGCACGACAAGGGCTTCATTCTCGCTCAATAGCTGAATCTCCTCGCCCGGCGTGTCGTGTTCGTCCTCGATATCACCGACGAGCTCCTCCAGGATGTCCTCGATCGTCACGACGCCCTCGGTGCCGCCCTGCTCGCCGATCACGATCGCGATGTGGACCTTGTGCTCCAGCATCTCCCGGAAGACCTCGTCTACGGGCTTCGTCTCAGGGATCAACATCGCCTCCCGCAGGTGGTCCGCCACCGTCCCGCCTGCGCAGTCACCGGCACGCAGGCAGCGGAGCAGGTCGTTCGCGTAGAGGATCCCAATCACCTCGTCGATGGTCTCCCGATAGACTGGTATCCTCGAGAACCCGGAATCCTGGATCACAGTGAGGGCTTCTTCGACCGGCGCGCCGACCTCGAGAGCCACCACATCGACTCGGGGCACCATGATGTGGTGAACGGAGGTCATTGCCAGCGCGAGAGCGCTATCGAACATCTCTCCCTCGTCCCGCTCCAGCACCTCCTCCTCTTCCCCCACGTCGACGGCTGCCTTCAGGTCGGCCTGCGTGACAAAGTGTCCGGCGTGGCGCTCCCGAACTCCCGCGCCACGCAGGACGACGTTCCCAGCGGCCGTGACGGCCATGACGAGGGGACTCAGGATCCACGTTAAAACGCCGACCGGCCCCGAGACCCACCGGCTGATGGCCGTGGGATACGAAGCCCCGACGTTCTTGGGCGTGATCTCAGCAAATACGAGGATCACGGCCAGGACTGCCAGGTGAACGGTCTCTTC
>CBFDAZ010000213.1:0-8105 GCA_965602825.1 uncultured bacterium | reverse complement strand
GGGCGGTACTGCTGGCGCAGCCGCCTGAAGGCTGGGGTCCTGGGCCCGTGGGCCTCGCCGCTGCTCGAAGAGGGGCGGTTGACGGTGCCCGGACTGCTCAGGGAGCATGGGTACGCGACGGCGTGTATCGGCAAATGGCATCTCGGGTGGAACTGGCCGACCACCGACGGGAACCCGCCGGCCAAGGACGGCGGGAACGTGGACTGGAGCCAGCCGGTGACAGGTGGACCGCTCGACCACGGGTTTGAGCACTACTTCGGCGATGGTGTGCCGAACTACCCGCCATACGCCTACATAGAGGATGACCGGGTACTGGGTGTGCCGAGCGTCCAGAAGCCCGACTCCATGTTCGGCAACCCGGGACCGATGCTGCCTGGATGGAAGCTCGAACGCGTCTTGCCTGAGATCACGCGGCGCGCCGCTCGGCACATTCAAGCGGCTGCCGAGGATGACCGGCCGTTCTTCCTCTACTTCCCGTTGACGGCGCCCCATACGCCGATTGCCCCTACGAAACGGTTTCGGGGCAAGAGCCAGGCGGGCGCTTACGGAGACTGGGTGGCGGAGGTGGACTGGAGCGTCGGCCAGGTGTTGGAGGCGCTGGAACGGGCGGGACAGGCGGACAACACGCTGGTCATCTTCGCGAGTGATAACGGCTCGCCGGCGCGGGATGGAACCAACATGTCCGGCCCGCTGCGGTCTGTGGAGCGATACGGACACGTCCCGAATGCGCCGTACAGGGGAATCAAGTCCAACATCTGGGATGGCGGGCACCGGGGGCCGTTCATCGCAGCGTGGCCGCAGGAGATACCCGCCGGAACCGTCAACGATGAGCCGATCTGCCATGTGGACTTCATGCGAACGGTAGGCGCGATACTCGGTCTCACGCTGCCCGGCGATGCGGGTGAAGACAGCTTCGACCTGCTGTCCGTACTCAAGGGTCAGCAACCGAGCGGCCTGGCGCGGGGCCCGATTGTCCACCATTCAAGCTCCGGGAAGTTCGCGATCCGCGACGGCCGATGGAAGCTGGTGCTCTGTCCGAGCTCGGGCGGCTGGCTGGCCGCAGGATCGGCCGATGCGCCACCGATCCAGCTCTACGACATGCGGAAGGACCCGGTGGAGGAGTACAACCTGTACCACGAGCGGCAGGACAAGGTCGAGGAGCTGACAGCTCTGCTCGCGACCATCGTTCAGGAAGGGCGGAGTACGCCGGGGGAGCCGCAGCCGCAGGTAGAGCCGATCAGATGGCAGCCGGCGCTAACCGCCGCCAGGGACGAGACGGGACGGTTCGACGTTGTGCGGAACTGCGCGGTGAGCAAGCATCCCGAGGGCCTCGTGGTCGAAAGCGCGGGGATTGGGTACGCTCTGCAGAAGCTGGACGAGCCCTTGGCGGGCGCGTACGAGTGCGCCTTCAGCTACCAATCGCTCGCCGAAGGCGGGTCGCGGAACGCGCTGTTTGTGTTCGGTGAGGAACCAGACGCCGATGAGCTGATGAAGTGCGGGACGTTGATCGTGGCAGGGAAGCACGCGATCTGGCAGGGCTCCTGGGATGATCACAGCAAGGGGACGACAGTCGAGCACTCGCTCAAGCCGACACAGCAGGTCGAAGTGCGTGTCAGGGCGAGCATGGAGAGCCGCGAGGTGACGATGCAGGTTGCGGGGGAGACCCTCGTAGCGCCCATCCCCGAGGGCATCCGCGAGGTGTGTTATGGGGGCTGGCTGGTGAACGGAACGAAGACGCTGATTGTGCCCGCACACTGACGCCTCTGGCTTGCGGGGACGTGTGACGTCAGGGACCGATGGACAGCCTGGTCGAACCGAACAGCTCGCCCGGCCGCGCTGCAACGCGATCCGAAGACCGCATCGCAGTCCGCACTGTCGCAGGGCATTGCGTGGGCTCGACGAATGTCCAGGCAGACCGCACCCGGAAGAACGGAGGGAACGTCGCTATGGGACAGCAGACTGGTCCGCCTTCTGCGCCACCACCTCCTCCGCCGCCTCCACCTCCTCCACCGCCACCCGACCAACCTATCTCGCCGCTTTCGCCGCCAGACGCCACTATACCGCCGCGCTTTGCCGGCACAGGTCAGGTAGACCTTGCCGGTTGGCTCAGCGCTGGCTGGAACATCATCAAGGACGACGTGGTGACCTTCGCCGTGGCGAGTCTGCTGGCCGTGATCATCGGGGCTGCGACCGTGGGGATCTGTGCCCCGGCCATGACCTGTGGTGTGCTGATGATGGCGTACCGCAAGATGCGGCAAGGGACGGTCGAGGTGGGTCACGTATTTGACGGGTTCCAGCGCTTCGTCCCGGCGCTCCTGTTTGGTCTGATCATGCTGATTCCCTGGCTCGTGAGCTGGCTCATCTCCAACGGCCCGGCTTTCGTCGTCGGGTTTGCTGTGCCCGACAACGAGGGCGCGATGATCCTTGCCCAGCTGTGGAGCTACCCTTCCTCCATAGTCCTCAACGCGTTGATCTACGGGGCTACCTTGTTTGCTCTGCCCCACATCGCGGCGACCAACATTGGACCGATCGATGCTCTAACTGCGTCGTACCAGGTCTTTAGCCGGAACGTCGTGATGTTCGCGGTCACCGGCTTCGTGTTCCAGCTGGTGAGTGGCTTGGGGGCTCTGGCGTGCTGCATCGGCCTGTTCGTGACCATGCCACTCATCATAGCCGCGACCGCGCAGGCCTACGCCGATCACTTCGGAGTGGGTGATTTCGAGGCGGTGTAGGCAGCCAATCGGCAGGCTTCAGGGCCCTCGCCGACGTGGCCGTTGCGCCTCTCCTCGTCGCTTGCGGACGCCCCGCCGGAGCATGTGTGGCTGCCCCCAGAGCGACGGATTCCCAGCGAGGAAATTGCCAGAATGAACACCGGTTTCTCTGAGATACGCTACGATGACATGCTCTACCGGCGCTGCGGCCGCTCCGGCCTCAGGCTGCCGGCAATCTCGCTGGGGTGTTGGCACAACTTCGGCGACGGCGATGACCAGGACGAGGCCCGGGCCATGCTGCGGACGGCCTTCGACCTGGGGATCACGCACTTCGACCTGGCGAACAACTACGGCCCCCCGCCGGGCTCGGCCGAGATCAACGTCGGCCGCATCCTGCGCGAGGACTTCGCCAGCCACCGCGACGAGCTCATCATCTCTACCAAGGCCGGCTACCGGATGTGGCCCGGGCCATACGGGGAATGGGGCTCCAGGAAGTACATCGTGGCCAGCCTCGACCAGTCGCTCAAGCGTCTGGGGCTCGACTACGTTGACATCTTCTACTCTCACCGGCCGGACCCCGACACGCCGCTCGAGGAGACGCTCGCGGCGATCGACCTCGTTGTCCGCCAGGGGAAGGCTCTGTACGCGGGGATCAGCAGCTACCGCGGCGCCGCCACCGTGGAGTCGGCGCGGATCATGAGGGGTATTGGTACGCCGCTGACCATCCACCAGCCGAACTACTCGATGCTCGATCGGTGGATCGAGCACGACCTGCTCCCGCATACGGACCGGCTCGGAATCGGGGTCATCGCCTTCTGTCCGCTCGCGCAGGGGCTGCTCACCGACAAGTATCTGGAGGGCATCCCTGCCGATTCCCGCGCGGCCAGTCCGACGGGCTTCCTGCGCCCCGACGCGATCACTCCTGACAAGATCGGGCGCATTCGGAAGCTGAGTGAGATGGCCAAAGGCCGGGGCCAGACCCTCGCGCAGATGGCCCTGAGCTGGGTGCTGCGCGACGAGCGGATCACCAGCGCGCTCACCGGTGCCAGCCGCGCATTGCAGGTCCGGGAGAACGTGGCGGCGCTGGCGAACCTCGGCTTCGGGGACGATCAGCTCGCCGCGATCGACCAGATCCTGGCGTGACCGGGAAGTCGGCAGCGACTCATGGCCCGGCGCCCTCACCAGACATAGACATGCACGCCATAGGGCCCGAAGGCGTCCTCGAAGCCGGTCTCGTCGGCCACGATCCGGCGGTTCTCGAAGGGCAGATCGATGGTCTGGCCGCCCGCGACCGGTAGACGCACGGAGACGTCGGCCCGTGCCGAGTTTGCGGCGAGCAAGTAGCTCTTCCCGTCGTGGTCCTTGAGCAGTACGCTGATGCTGGGATACCCAAGGGCGTCTTCTTCCGGTCCGTTGACGATGACCGGCGGGGGAGGCTGTGGCCCCGTACGCTCGACGAGTACCTCCTGAAGCTGAGATAGCTCGCCGGCGAGCCGGCAGATGTTCTCCCATTGCTCGGGAGAGTCCGTGACCCCGTGGTTGTCGCCCCAGCCGCCGTAGGTGTACCACGTGATGCCGTGGGCGCCGTGGATTATTGACAGGTAGCTCATCGCCCACAGCTCCTCCTTGGTGGGATACCGGGGCCAGCCCCATCCCTGGAAGTACTGAACGATGGCCCAGATCGTCTTCTGCCTCGTGCCCGCGGCGGCAAGGTCGGCATCAACGGTCTTCATGTCCGCGATGATCCGGGGCACTCCGCGGTCGCTGTCATCGTGTATGGGGTACAGCTCAGGCAGGAAGCCGTCGGTGGAGTCTACGTATTTGGCGTAGCGGGACTCAGGCGGACTGCCAACGCCGTCCGCTTGCACGGTGATGTGTGCCGGGTCGATGTCGCGGACGGCCTCGGTCACCGCGCGCAGGTCCTCATGGCTCACGTGGCTGGCCGTGTCGTCGGCCAGATACCAGGCGAGCAGGGCAGGCTGACCTTCCTCACGCGCGACATCCCACAATACCGTCTCGACATCGGTGCAGTTGGCCCCGGCGTTGGATGCGACGTAGAGCCTGATGCCGTGTCGCTCCGCCGCGGCGTAGAACTCGCGGAAGTCCCCACCTCTTGTGCTATTGTACGTGTGAGCGAGGTTGAACCCGGTGGCTTTCAGGTCGGCGAAGGCCTTGTCGAAGCTATCGTCGTTGAAGGGCTTCTTCCAGACGGCATACAGGCCGATCGGGAAGAACGGCTGGCCGTCGATCAGCGTCATGCCGTCGTCGCGGACGGTGACGATGCCCTGCGTGCGAGGCGGGCGTATCAGGATGTACCAGTCGCGCTCGAGCACGTTGCCCGCGTAGTCGGCCGCGCGGACCGTCACTCGGTGGAGGTTTGGTGTCTGCTGGTCCCGCACGGGATGGGGCCCATCGAGGGCCACCTCTGCGATGTCTACGAACGTTCCATCGAAGATGTCCGGCCAGTCGAAGCCGAAGGCAATCTGTGCGTTGGCGGCTCCGGCCGGGGCCGTCAACTGCAGGGCGTCCCGGTGCCAATCCGGGTTCGCGGGGCCGAGGTCGATCTGCGCACGTTCACCCACCGGCGTGCCATCCTCCGCCAGCCACGCCACGCCGCCACTGAAGGTGCCCTCCCGATTCATCGCCCCCTGAAGGTCCAGCGAGTGGCGCGACCAGTAGGAGAGCTGGTAGTCCGCGCCTGGCTCGACGGGGATGAGCGGCGATTCGAGGCGGAACGCGGTGTCTACCCGCTCAACCGGTCGGGTGATGTGCAGGCCGGGAGGCGATCCCTCAGTCCGTGTCACCGGCTGGATGGTGAGGGCGCGCTGGTAGTTGTTGGTGCGCCAGCGGCCCATGTGGGCGATGGCGAGTTCCGGTTGGAGCGGCTGTGGGGGCATGTACGTGTACCGATCGTCGCGGAACGCCACCTGGTCTGTGATCTCGGTGCCGTCGAGCCACACGTGAAGACTCGCCGGATCGATGCTGGTCTCGTCGCTGAGGCGGAAGCCGATGGGAGGCTGGGCATCCGCCGTGCGAGTTGGGCTGCGTTCGGAGACGGCCGGTGGCTCAGTATCGAGCCCACTCCACGGCCCATCCGTCACGTCGTCGATGTGGACTGTCTTGAGGACCGGGGCCTTCGCGGGCTCGTCTGTCGCCAGGCTCGCGACATACCGGAGCCAGGGTCGGCCCTGGTGTACGGCCGGCAGGTCGGCCGGCTCGGTGAAGTATGATTGCTCCGTGCCGTCGGGGCCCAACGCAGGTGACCATTGGCCAGGTCCGCTGGGCTCCTCGGGCGCGCTGGCAACCTGCAGCCGCAGCGTCGTCCCCGCCGGGACATCTGCCTCCCAGGATAGGCGGCGCCCGTCGGCCGGAACGCCTAACGGGCGAGAGACGACGGACCCGGTGGGCTGGTAGCTGGCCGGCTCCGTCCGGACCTCGAGGCGGAGGCTGTCGATGGCCAGGAACCGGTTGGCCTCGATGTTCGGGTGATCGCAGCCGAGCCGGACGATCAGGCTGGCGGCGTTCTCCGGGATCGTCCCTTCCAGGCGCATGGACTGCCAGTCCTCGCTGGCCTCACCGAAGGCGAATGGCAGCGGATCGACCGCCTCTCCCGCTTCATCTCGCCACTGGAGCTGCGTCATGTACTGGCCCTTGTGCCCCGCCAGGCGCGACAGCGATCGATTCGCCCGCCAGGCGAAGCTGAAACGGAACTGGGCGCCGCCAGTGGCCGGGATCGGCAGCGACGCAAGCTCGAAGGCCGTGTCGCCCTCGGCGCCGTGGTTGGTGACCAGGACGCAGGAGCCCGTTTCTCCGTTCTCGTCGATGCCGATGGCCAGTTTCGTCTCGTAGTTCTGGGTGCTCCAGCCGTCCAGTCCGTCCTCAAAGCCCTCCTCGAAGGCAGCCTCCCATAGACGAGCTAATGTGATCGCGCCGTCCACCACCTCGACGTTCGTCGCGCCGCAGTACAGGTCAGCCGTCGCGCCGCTGAGTCCAGCCCCAACCAGGACGATAGTCGCTATGCCAGTCATGGGTGCACCTCCCGGGTAGACGTCCTGCTTGCCCTCGCGCAACGCGGACGCGGCCTCTGTGCCGAGACGTTCGAGAACTCTGTCGGCGGCTGCGCTTATGCCTCGCGGCGAGCGCCTCAGACGACCAGTTCCTCGCTCTCGAGCAGGTAGTCCAGGCACTCGACGTAGATTTGCTCCGTCGTGTAGCGCGGGCTGTAGCCCAGGAGACGCTGCGCCTTCTCGATGCTGCAGCAGGGGGAATGGTCGATGTGATCCCTCGTAGTCTGCCAGGCGGCGCCGAGCAGGCGCTCCATCTCCTCGTGGGTGGCGAACTCGATATTCGGCTCGCGCCCGAATAGACGCGCCACGAACTCGCAGCAGGCGACCAGCGACATCGCAAAGGGTGCCACGCCGCTGAACGACTCACCCAGGGACGCCTGGCGGCGGACCATCGCCGACTCGAATAGCTGCGCCAGATCGTCGGCGTGGACGTGGTGCAGAGTTTCGCGCCCGAACCGCGGCAGGTGCACGGTCTCCCCGCGGGCGAGCTTCTCGTAGACTCCGACACCGTTGCGCGTGCCCTGCGGATCGATCGGCAGCCACTTCCGCCCCGAGATGTGGCCGGGATGTATGATCGTGGCCGGGAACCCGGTCGTGCGGTAGCGGTCGATCAACTCCGCCTCGATCATCGCCTTCTTCTTGCCATAGTCGGATAGGGGCTTGCGCCGGTCGCTCTCGCTGTAGGGCGTCCGACTGGGAGACCCATAGGCCCAGATCGTCCCGCAGTGGATGAAGTGGCTGACGCGCCCCTCGAACGCCTCGACCATGGTGCGGTTCTGCTCGGGTGTGTAGCAGATGAGGTCGATGAGGGCATCCACGTCAAGCGACGCCATGCGCTGCTGCCACGTGTTGTCCTGCTCCTCAGCCTTGCGGTCTGCCACGACCCACTCGACCTGTCCCCAGGCTAGCCGCGGATCGGTGTACTGAGGCGACGGATTGCGTGCGACCACCTTCACCTCGTGGCCTCCGAGCACCAGGCGAGGCACGAGGTAGCTCCCGATGTGTCCGGTACCACCGACGACGAGGATTCTCACGATGGACCTCCTGTTCGCGTTGAGCGGCGTGTCTCTCCGCCACCGATTGTCGCCTGCCAGCCAGCCGCTCATCTGCCTCGCGTGCCGGCCGGCGTTCTGGCGTGCTCGAAGGCCGCGATGGCCGCCGGGACCGCGAGTGGGCGGTCGGCCGGGTCGGGAGTCGCGCCGGGGAGCGTCACCTCGAGCCGAAGGTTGCGGCCTTCACGGTGCACCGTCCAGGATTCCGCCTGGTTGTATGTGACCACCCGTTCGCCCGCGCTGGTGAGAGTGACTGGCTCGATGGGCGAGAGGGT
>CBFDAZ010000212.1:0-8115 GCA_965602825.1 uncultured bacterium | reverse complement strand
AGAGTGGACCGAGACCGACCCGCCGTAGGCCTCGACTATCTGCTGCGCCAGGTAGAGGCCCACTCCCAACCCGGGCACCTGCCCGGTTGGCAGGTCCTCGACCTGCACAAACCCCTCGAAGATGCGGTCGTAGTATTCGTGAGGGATGCCGGGCCCGTTGTCGGACACCGAGAAGCGGAGCTCGGACGGGCCCTCCCTCTGGGCCCTCACGGCGATCCGCACGGGGTCCTTGTCGCCGAACTTCGTGGCATTATCCAGCAGCTTCTCCAAGATCAGCTCGAGGTGCTGGGCGTCACAACCCGCGTGGGTGGCGTCCGGCGCCATCTCGGCGTCAAGCTCGATTCTCCTCGCGGGGTATCGCCTTCCCACCTCATCGGCTACCCGGACAACGGCCGACTGGACTTCGGTTGGCCGGCTTTCGCCCTCGAGTTCGCGCGTGGTGAGGGCTTTGAAGTCGAGCAGCTTCTGCACCACATCGGTGAGTCGCTCCACCTCGGCATGGCACACGTCCATCAGTTCCGTCCGTCTCGAGGTGACACTCTCAGACGGCAGCCGCCCGTTCAGGTACAGGCAGGCCTTCAGGACCGTCAGCGGCGTTCGGAGTTTGTGCGATACCATCGTGAAGAAGCTCGCCCGCAATGCGTGCTCCCGCCGCTCGTCTGTCACATCGCGCAGCGTCAGCACCGCGCTCTCCAGGTTGCCGCCGGCGTCCAACAAGCGGGTCAGTCTGGCGTCGATGAACAGCGGGGGCCGCGTGTGCGGACGAGAGATCTCGAAGGCTCGCGCCAATTGATCGGAGGCTCGTACGTCGTCCAGCGATGTCGACAGTTCGAAGGGGGTGAGAGCGAGATCAAGCGGCGTTCCCTGCCACCGATCCTCTGGGAGGTTCAGCAACAGACAGGCAGCCCGGTTGGCGGCGGCGGTCCGCCAATCGCCGTCGGTCACGATGATGCCATCACTCATTCCGGAGATGGCTGTATCGAACCGCTCCCGCTCCATCAGCACCGCACGGTAGTGGCTTGTCCTCTGCCTCTCAATTGCGTAGCGCATCGACCGCACGAGCAACGGCCCGCCCACCTGGCCCTTGATGAGGTAATCCTGGGCGCCCTCCTGTACGGCAGTGACGGCCGCGGTCTCGTCATCAAGGCCGGTGAGCACGATGATCGGGGTCTTGGCGGCGTGACCGTGGAGCTCGGTAAACGTACTCAGTCCCTGGCTGTCGGGCAGCGAGAGGTCCAGCAAGACGACATCGAGCTGCTCCTGGCCGATGCGCTGCAGGGCCTCTTGCAGTCGCTCGACATGCACCAGCTCGAACTCGACAGAGGGAACCTCTGCCAGCATATCGCGCAACAGGAAAGCGTCGTCGGGGTCGTCCTCAACCAGCATGATCCGTAGGCCTTCGCCCGCCATTCCACACCTCCCCCAAGATCACGTCGGGACCGTGAAGTGGACCGTTGTGCCCTCGCCGGGCTGGGAGTCGATCCAGATGGTGCCGGCGTGCGCCTCGACCAGGTGCTTGCAGAGGCACAGCCCCAGACCGGTGCCGCGAGCCTCTCGCTGCTCCGCCTCTCGAACGCGGTAGAAGGGGGTGAACAGGTCCTTCAGCGCCTCTCTGGGGATCCCCGTCCCCTGGTCTGAGACGGCGAAGTGGGTCCGTCCATTCTCGACGGTGACGTGCACGTGTACGACGCCGCCCCGTGGCGAGTACTTGTCCGCATTCGAGAGCAGGTTGATGAGGACCAGGAGGAGCTTGTAGCGGTCGCCGTGGAGGGTGGCGACGTCCTCCGCATAGTGAGCCTCGAACTCGCAGCGGCGGGCGGCCATCCTGGCGATCTCGACGGCCTCATCCACCATCCCGCGGATGTCGAACTCCTCAGTTACCAACTCGACGGGGCGCCCGGCATCGATTCGGGAGACATCCAGGAAGCCATCGATCAGGCGCGTCAGGTGGTCTGCCGCCTGGATGATGTAGCCCAGGAGCTCCACCGCACTCTCCCCGAGTTCGTTCCTATCCTGCAGGAGCAGCGTCTCGGCGTAGCCCTTGACCGCGGTGATGGGTGTCCGCAGCTCGTGCGAAGCGAAGGCGATGAGCCGGTCTTTGAGCTGATCCACCCGGTTGCGCTCAATGGCGTAGCGAATGGCGCGCTCCAGCAGGGGAGCGTCCACCTGGCCCTTGACCAGGTAGTCGGTGGCCCCGGCCTTCATCGCCTCGACATCCACCTGTCGATCCCCCTGACCCGTGAGCAGGATCATGGGAGCCGCGCAGCCGCTTTCGAGGGCCTCCCGTAGCAGGTCCAGTCCGGTCTTCTCACCCAGCCGGTAGTCGAGGAGGCAGACGTCGTGGCGTCCTTCTTTCATTCGCCGAAGCGCCTCATCATACGTTGCGACCCACTCGAGGTCGAAGCGCAGTGCGCCCCCGATTCCCGAGAGCAGATCTTTGGTGATGACGTAATCGTCCTCGTCATCATCGACAAGCAGCACTCTCACCATGCCCTGTTGCATCTCACTCGACCCTCTCTCAGAGGTCCGGCGAGCCGAACGCCCTCCGGGTCCGGCGTGTGCGCTGTCAGACGGCCTCTTCCCCCAGACCGTGTCTGGTGGGTAGTGTGACTGTGAAGCTGGCCCCCTTTCCCGGTGCGCTATCGGCCGTGATGGTGCCGCCGTGGCGCTCGGCCACGCGACGGCAGATGGCCAGGCCGATGCCGGTGCCCTCGAACTCGCTCCGTCCGTGCAGGCGCTGGAAGACGCCGAAGATGCGGTCCAGGTGCTTGGGGTCGAAGCCCGGTCCGTTGTCTTCGACGATGATCTGGTGAAGCGGGTTGTCCAGCGCCTCCGGGCCCTCGACCGGGTGGCTGAACACCTTCACCACCGGGGCGACCCCTTCGCGGCGGAACTTCAGCGCATTGCTGATGAGGTTCTGGAGTAGTTGACGCATCTGGGCCGGATCAGCATCGATGGTCGGCAGCGCTCCCACCTCGACGCGCCCGCCGGTCTGCTGGATGCGCACTTCCAGATCGGATAGGACCTCTTGGGCGACAGCGGACAGGTCAACAGGCTCAAAGGGCTGTGCCTTTGTCGTGACACGGGAGTACGCAAGCAGATCGTTGATCAGGCCCTGCATTCGCCGGGCCGCGTCCCGCATGCGCTCGACGTAGTCACGGCCCTGCTCGCCGCGGCCTTCGCTGTACTTGGCATCCAGCCGGTCACCGAAGGCGATGATCTTGCGCAGCGGCTCCTGCAGGTCGTGGGAGGCCACATAGGCGAACTGCTCCAGCTCGGCGTTGGAGCGCTGCAACTCGGCGGACGTCCGTGAGAGTTCATCCTCCATCTGCTTGCGTCGGGTGATGTCGGTCAAGACGGCGAAGCTACCCTCGTAGCCTCCTGCCGGATCGAGGATCGGTCGAGGGGACACGATCGTGTGTACCCGCTGCCTGTCCTTGGTCGTCCATGAGAGTTCGTAAGGCTGGTCCTCACCTTTGCGCCGTCTGGCTAGCTGATCGATGAGGATCGCGCGATTGGCCTCGTCAAGGAACTCGGACGGCGTATGGCCTTCCATCTCATCGGGTGAATACCCGAGCATCTGACACAGCGCCTCGTTGACGTAGGTGAGTCGGTTCTCTTCATTCAGAACGGCGAGGCCGTCGTTCATCGTCTGCACCAGGAGCCGGTAGCGCTCCTCGCTCCGCCGGAGGTCGGCGTGTGCCTTGAGTAGCTCCGTGTGGTAACGCTCGAGGTCCAGGTGGCGCTGAGTCTCCTGAGCCACATCGCCGAACCACCGGCGCACGACGAAGGCGATGATGATCGCCGCGGCTGCGAGGTTGAGGATCTTCGGGAGGATGACGAACCGCGGCTCGGTGAGGAGTGTGAAGATCGAGTAGGGGATCAAGCCGGTCTTGGCCGTGTACCACGTGCCGAAGTAGCCGCTTTCCGCCAACGTCCGGGCACCATCGATGAAGATGACGACGATCAGGGTCGCGATGAGTGGATTGAGCTGGCGGAGACGCCGGTACTCGCGAACGTAGAATACGAGGATGGCCGACCAGCAGACAACCAGAGCCCAGTAGATAGCCGCGGTCAGATACGCCAGCAGACTCGTGTCTGGCATCGCTGCACCCCCCCATCACCGCAGTATCCGCGACCGTTCCACGGCCTTGCTTCCCAGCCGCGAGCGGTTAGTCCTCCCGTTGCAGGGAGGCCGGATCACTGTTACACAGCTCTTACCCATTGGGGAGAGGAAGCAATCCGCCCGGAAGGTGCCGCAGGGCGCGTGGTGAGGCAGTACCGGAAAAACAAGGGCCACCCGAGATGTGGGTGGCCCTCGCTGCCGGTCGGACGAGGTCGTATGTCTCTGGTCTCTAGCCGCCCTTGGCTTTCTTGCCCTGGCTGTGAGGCGTCTTTACGGTGATGCTGGCAACCTCCGTCGCCGCGTTGCCGGCCTCATCGGTTGCCACAACTGAAACCTTGTACTCCCGTCCGTCGCCTCCACCACTGCGCTCGGCGCGGAGCCAGACCTCCTGGGCGCCGGTATCCTCGTTCACTATCACGTCCCAGTCGTGGTCGGTATTGCCGTCACCCTTACCGTTGATCGCCTCGTTGCTGGTGACCTCGATCCCGACATCCGGATCCGGATCGACCTCGTCACTGACCTCCTTCAGTACCGCGCAGAGCACCATCTTGTGGTTGGGCGGCCACAGCGTGTCTTTGATGGTCTCCAGCACGATGGTGGGCGGCGTGACATCCTTCGGCGTCGCCGCGCTGCACTCGACCATCAGGTAAGGGCCGCGGGTAGGGTCCTCGTCCTTGCCGATCAGGCGGGCCCACGCATTGGCGGCGCCCGGAGCCTCACCCAGAACGAGCGTCACGACGCCATCGGCGCCGACTGCCCCCTCGACGGCGTCCTTGACGTTCCACTCGTATTCCGTCCCCTTCGCCGCAAGCACGACCGTGTCGCACGGTTCATCGCCGATCGAAGGAGCGCTGTTCCAGGTGATCTCCACGTCAACCCAACCGTTGCCGGCCGAGTAGACCGAGATCGGGGGAGCCGTGCTGCCGAACCGGCTTACCCCGAAAAGGCTCGCCTTCTCGACAGCGGCATTCTCAGGCAGCGCTGAGAGATCGAACTTGAGGTAGGAGCGGTAGATCCAGTCCCGGTAGCTTCCGGCATAGAGCTCTCTCGATTTGCTGTAGTTGCCATCAGGGTCAGCGCTTCGGACTTGCACGTCTTCCTTCACGTCGATGCGGACCGGACCATCCTGTGCGTACGCCACGGCGGCCAGCAATACGACTCCGAGCATAATGGAGACGACAGAGACCGATTGTCTGGTCATCGCGAACACACCCCTAGACCTGTGGAATGCGAGAATTCACACCTCTAACCTGCCACAGTGGGGTGAGCTCCCGCCTTCAAAGAGTTGTGGCGAAGATCATCACATTTCGTTACAGCCTCTGGGCACGCGGGGTGCCCAGTCTGTCCGGATTCTGCTGGCCTGGTGGCTGGGGTATTGGGGGTGACATGAGAAGAGCAACGGCCGCCCGCGGGACGGGCGGCCGTTGCGTAAGGGGCCGGATCGGTACGTTACCTGCCGGTTTTGTTGCCCTTGCCCCGATCGTGGGGCACGGCGACCGTCGCGGAAGCCGTGGCCGAGTTGCCGGAAGCATCGGTGATAGTCACATCGATGGTGTACTCCCGGCCGTAGAGCGATCCGTCGCGCTCAGTGTTCCCGCGGGGTGTCGGCAGCCATGTGCGCAGTCAGAATCTTCAGGAATAGCGAGGCCGTGTTTTGGGTAGAACGTCTATACCTCATGGAGGCGTGGCAAGCTGACCCCATGCACCTGGGGGTGGGGCGTTTTTGCTCTGTCAGCGCTGCTATAGGGAGACCTATCACCACCACCGGTGTCCTGAGTGCGGCACTCGCCTGTTGACTCAGATCTCGCCGCGCATGCGGCGGATCCTGGCTCGCGAGGCGCGCATCAACCGGCGACGCGCCTGCCTGTTCGCCTTCGGCCTCGTCTTCGGCATCGCAAGCGCGCCGTTCATGGTTGAGTTCAACCCCGACGGCATCCCCTGGCTGGCCATCTACGACGGCGCTCTGGTGGCCCTGCTGCTGTATGCACTCGGACAGGTTGTCGCGTACGAGGATGCCTGGCACGAGTTCTACGACACCTACGTGAACTTCTATCACAACTACACCTGGCCGGCGTACACGGCGTACGAATCCACGGTCGGGCCGGGCCTCACGAACTTCATGGTCGTCGAGCTCGGGGTCGCCGTGTGCTGTGGCCTGCTGTTTTTCGTGACGGGCGGCGTCATGGGTATCGGGTGCGCGATGTTGTGTAGTCTGGCGGCCTTCGTGGCGTGGCTCTTCTCATCGTGCATGAAGCTGCATTGGTACTGATGCGCGCGTCGGACGTTGACCCCACCGCAGGATTCCCCGCTTCAAGACCGAATTGAGACCCATGGCCGAGAGCTCCGTTGTCCTGGACGCTGAGTTCATGCGCAAGCTGGAGCGCCTTACGGTGGTGGCGCGGAAGGTGTTCCCGGGTCAGCTCAAGGGCGAGAAGCGGAGCCCACGCCACGGCAGCAGTGTTGAGTTCGCCGATTTCCGCACCTACACGGCGGGCGACGATTTCCGATACGTTGACTGGAACGTCTACGCCAGACTGGACCGGCTCTTCCTCAAGATGTTCCGCGAGGAGGAGGATCTGCACCTGTACCTGCTGCTTGATGTGAGCCGGTCGATGCGGTTCGGCGAGCCGCAGACCAAGCTTGACGCCGGCCGCAAGCTGGCCGCGGCCATCGGCTACATCGGGCTGGCGTCTCTGGACCGGGTGGCGGCGGCGACGTTTGCCGACCGGATCACCGGCCGCTTCCGCCTCACTCGGGGGCGCCGGCACGCGCCCCGCCTGTTTCGGTTCCTCAGCGAGGCCGGCGAAGAGACGACGGAAGAGGCTGCGCCGCCGGCCACCGATCTGCCGCAGTCGCTGAGGGAGTTCGCCATCCGGACGCGGAACCCGGGAGTGGTCGTGGTTGTCTCCGACTTCCTCGATCCGCACGGGTACCGGGAGGCCATCACGGCTCTCCTCGCCTGCCATTTCGACGTGAACGCGATTCAGGTGCTGGCGCCCGACGAACTGTCTCCCGAGTTGGCCGGGGACCTGCGCCTGGTGGACTCGGAGACGGACGAGAGGCGGGAGATAACTGTTTCAGGTGCGCTGCTCTCGGACTACCGGCGGCGAGCGCAGGAGTACTGCGAGGAACTCAAGCAGTTCTGCGTCAGTCGGGGTGCGGGATATGGGCGGCTGCTGACGAGCGATTCGGTTGAGGAATTCATCCTCACGTATCTGCGGCGCGGGGGCCCACTGGTCTGACGGGCCGAAACGAGGGCGCCGGGAAGACATGAACCTGCTCAATACGCCGGCTCTCCTATACCTGCTGACGATCCCGCCGGTGGTGCTGCTGTATTTCCTGCGGTTGCGGCGCAAGAACCGGGTCGTGTCCTCCACGCTGCTCTGGCGGAACTCCACGGCAGACTTGCAGGCCAACGCGCCCTTCCAGCGGCTGCGCAAGAACCTGCTGCTCTTCCTGCAGGTGCTTCTGCTGGCGCTGCTGGCCCTGATGATCGCGCGGCCGTTCCTGACCGTGAAGGCGCTGACCGGGGAGAGCCAGGTGCTCGTCATCGACGCCTCGGCGAGCATGCAGGCGACCGACGAGCGTCCGTCCCGTCTAGGGGCGGCGAAGCGCGCTGCCGGCAAGATCGTTGCAGACCTCAGTCGAGGCGACGAGGCGTGCATCATCGAGGCCGGGAGCCGCACTCGCGTTCGGGCCGGGTTCACGGCGAACCGGCGAGTGCTGCGGGCAGCGATCGATCGCGTTGAGGCGGCCGACAGCGAGACCGTACTTCGCGACGCGCTGGCGCTGGCGGTCTCGCTGGCCAAGAAGAAGCGTGACGCGGAGATTGTCCTGATCTCGGACGGCGCCTTTGATCCTCTGGACGACCTGGGGCTGGGTGGCGAGCGGGTGCGCTTCGTTCGGGTCGGGCGCCGTCACGACAACGTGGGTATCACAGCGATGGATGCGCGCCGGGACTACTCGGCCCGGGGGGCGGTGCAGCTCTT